>JBKJTD010000150.1:0-8229 GCA_046590915.1 Vicinamibacterales bacterium | reverse complement strand
GGTTCCACGGTCAGCGCAAACCCGGGTTCGAGTGTGCGGGCCAGGCGCAGGTACGCAAGGCCAAACTGTGTGCTGCGCGCAAATCCAGGACCATACCCGACGAGGTGTTCGTCGAGGTTTTCCATGTCGTGCACGTCAAGGCCGATCATGTGACCGAGGCCATGCGGAAAAAACAGCGCGTGGGCACCGGCGGCGACCGCCGCATCCGGGTCACCCTTCATCAAGCCTGCAGCCGTCAGGTCGACGACAATGGAGCGCGCGGCACCGAGGTGGATGTCGCGATACGCAACTCCCGGCTTGATTGCGGCGATGGCTCCCATCTCGGCGCGAAGCACCGTCTCGTAGATCAACCGCTGCTGTGCCGTGAACCTGCCGCCAATCGGCAATGTGCGTGTGATGTCACTCGCGTAGCCGTGTGGTGTCTCCGCGCCCGAGTCGAGCACCAGCACGTCACCCGCCGTGAGCTGGTTTCGGTAGTAGGGATTGTGCAGCGTCTCGCCGTGCACCGAACAAATCGGCAGGAACGAAAAGGTCCCGCCGGATGCAACGGCGACGCGCTCAATCTCTGCAACGACTTCGTATTCGAACTTGCCCGGCTTGGCCGCAGACATCGCCGCCGCGTACATGGCTTTGGACACGCCGACCGCGCGCTCCATGTCGGCAAGTTCCTCCGCGCTCTTGTAGCTGCGCTGCGCGATGACGCCCATGTGGAACACGTCCGAACGGCCCGGCTTGACCGCGCTGTTGGCCACACCGAGCCAGGCAGCGATCTTCAGGGTATGGTCCGATCGGTACGGCGCGAGATAGTGCACCATGCGGCCGGCAGCCAGTGCGGCTGACAGTTGTTCCTGCAGCCTCGCCGGCGTGATGACCTGCGTGACACCCGCCTTCGCTCCCAGTTCCACCAGCGAGGGCAGCGGGCCGGACCACACCACGTCCGCCATCGTGGCTTCTTCACCCACGAGGGCATCCGTGTTGGCGTCGATGTCGATCAGTGCGGCAATGTTCGGCTGATCCACGCCCCAGAAGTAGAGAAACGTGCTGTCTTGCCGAAACGGGTAGACCGACGCCGCATAGGTGCGCCCCACCTCGTCGTTACCGAGGAACAGGACCAACCCGGACCCGATGTCCTTCTTCAGACGGGTGCGACGTGCGTGGTAAGTAGCGCCGGAGAACATCTCGATAGCCGCCCTTCGATGACCAATGTCAGATTCCAGATTTCAGGTTCCAGAGGTGTTGCAACGGCCCATGGCCGCTTCCCAGTCCAGGTGCGTGCTCAATCGCACCGGTCACGTACGCCTTGGCCGCGCGAATCGCGGCGCCGGTCTCGAGGCCGTTCGCCAATCCGGCCGCGATCGCTGAAGAGAATGTACAGCCGGTGCCGTGGGTGTGCGGCGTGTGGATGCGCTCGCTGGAGAACTCCTCCCAGTGCAGGCCGTCGTGCCACACGTCAACCGCCGGGCCCGTGAGGTGGCCGCCTTTGACCACAACCGACCGCGCGCCCATCGCCACCAGCTGCGCGGCTGCGGTGCGGAGGTCGTCGACCGTGCGAATGGTCAGGCCCGTCAGCACCTCCGCTTCCGGCACGTTTGGCGTCAGCACGTCCGCCAGCGGGAGGAGGCGCGCATGCAGCGCGGCGACTGCGGCGGGCTCCAGGAGGTGGTCACCGCCTTTGGCCACCATCACCGGATCGATCACCACATGCAGCAGCTGGTGCCGCGTGATCGCGTCTGCCACGGCCGAGATGATCGCGGCATTGGCCAACATGCCGATCTTTGTCGCGCGGGGCCTCAAATCAGTCGCAACGGCGTCGATTTGCGCCACAACCAGCGCGGGATCGAGGGCCGATACCGCCGTGACGCCACGCGTGTTCTGGGCCGTGATGGCCGTAATGGCCGAGGTGCCATACACCCCGAACGCGGCAAATGTCTTCAGATCGGCCTGAATCCCGGCGCCTCCACCCGAATCACTGCCCGCGATTGTCAGTGCGACGACCATTCGCTTAGAATTCTGTCCTATGTCTGCTTCATCTGCTCGCGGGTCTTTGCTTGAAACTTCCCTTGGTGCCTCGGCCACCGCTTTGGTACCCGTTGTCCGCGTGGCAGCAGTCGGGTTGGCGGTGGCCTTGACCGCAACCGCCGCCCAGTTCACGGTGGTGCTGCCGTTCACGGCGGTGCCGTTTACGCTGACGCCCCTGGTCGTCATCCTTTCGGGCGCCGTGCTCGGCTCGCGCCTCGGTGCGGCCGCGCAGTTTGCCTACCTGGCCGCGGGTATCGCCGGCCTCCAGGTGTTCGCGCCGTCGCTGATTCTTCCTCCCGGCGCCGGTCGCCTGCTCGGACCCACGGGCGGCTACCTGTTGGCCTACCCGATGGCCGCGTTTGTTGCTGGTTCCCTCGCCGAGCGCGGCTGGGATCGCTCGTTCCTGCGCGCCTCGGTCGCGCTTCTCGCCGGTCTCGCAGTGATTTACATGGGCGGCTTCGCCTGGATGACCCGCTTCGCGCCGTCAATCGGCGCCGCTTTCGCCCAGGGCATCGCGCCCTTCATCATCGCCGACCTCGTCAAAGTCGCGATCGCCGCGATGGCGCTCCCGCGCGCCGCGTGGTGGATCCGAGGCTAAACTTCGGCCTCCATCGGTCCGGTCCCCTGAACCTTGGACCCTGGACCTTGTCGGACCTTGGACGACTAGCGTACGTACCCGAGACTTCGCATCCGCTCGATCATTTCCTGGTCGAGCGGTTTGCCTGTACGGCCGGTCGTTGCGCCGCGGCGTTCGCCGTAGGTGGGCACCGAGCGCAGCGTAAACTGCGCGCGAAACGCGTCGCTGAAGACAAAGTCTGCTGACGAGGCCGCAAGGTCGGAGGCGATTGGGACGCCGAGCGCGCGCAGAATGCTTGGCGCGAGGGCCTCGGCTGGCATCAGCTCGCGCGATGCGAACGAGGACGCCGCCGCGCCGGTGACAGCGAGAAACCCGGTGGTGGTCGTCGCCTCTCCCGCGACGCGCCCGGGTTGTGTCACCAGCCACGTCAACCGCCGCTCATCCTCCTGGCTCAACATCGTCGAAGCGATCGCCGTGTCGAGAAACGAGTAGTACCGATCCAGCGCACGCACCCGCTCGGCCGCCGCCGACGGGGCAAACGTGGCACCGCTCGCTGCGGGGAACAACGCATGCTGCGCGATGTCGAGCCCGGGCAGGTACACGGCAAGCAGATCCTGCGGGCCAAGCGCGCCATCGGTGGCAAGCGTCAGGATCGTCGCGTCCAGCCGCGCCGATCGTTCGATGATCGCCGCGACTTCCTGCGACAGGTCGCGCACCGACAGTGCCGCCATGTTCGTGACGCGTTCGTGGCGTGCGGAGGCCGTCGCGCGCAGTTGTTCGTACAGCGCCGGCGGAGTAATTTCATCGGAGAGTTCGCCGCCCTGTTCGAGTCGCAGGATGGCACGGTCCGACAACACCGTGCCCTGTGATCCAGTCGCCGGCCACGTTGCCCACCAGTGAACGACGGCAGTGCGCAACCCTGCGGACGAAGCGACCTCCCAGAATCCTGGGACGCGCCGTTCATCGCCCGATGCGATGGTCGGACGCGTCAGCCGCAACAAATCGGTGGCTGTCGTGAGCACCGACAGACCCGCCGCTCCGGCGCCCACGCGGCCTTCAACGCCAGCGAGTTGCCGTCCTTCAAGCGCTCGAATGCCGTGACGAGCCGGTGGCTGACCCGTCGCCAGCGTCGTCCACACCTGCGCGGGATCGCGGTCCTCGCTGACGTCCATCGGGGCAGTGGCGCCCGCAAGCAGTCGATCAAACGTCGGAAGAGCCCCGGTCTGCCGCAGGCGCGTGAGCGTCTCGACCTCCACGCCGTCGATCGCGATGACTACCGCCCGGACGCCTGTGGGGACGACCGTAATTGGCGGCGCGACCGGCGCGCGGGCCGCGACCGGTGCGAGCGTGCCCATCAGCGCCATCGCTCCCGCGAGCGCGACGACGCCGAGTGGGACGACGACGCGCCACGACGATAGTGGCGATCCCGCAGGCAGGCCGGCGAGTCCGACACGTGCCAGGTATGCGAGCACGCTGATGGTGACGACATGTCCGATCAGCACGGAGATCGACGCAGCCACTGCAAGGACCAGCGCCTGCGCTCCCCACGCGCCCGGAGGCACGGCGGCACGCCACCACAACGTCAGATACACGAGGCACATGGCGGCGACGATGAGCCCGGCGGTGATGGCAGCGCGTCGCGCGCGGGCAGGGAAGTCGGGATGTATGGCGAACTGTCTGGCGATAAAGCCCGCACCGAGGATCGCGAGAAACGCGAGCAGGGCGGATGCGACCGCGAATGGAATGGTCAGATACGCAGCGAGCACCACGGCGTCGGTGACGCTCGTGATCAGCCCGGGCGCGCGGGTCGCGATGCCGATCGCGGCGGCGGGGCCCAGCAGGATCCCCGCGAGCAATCCGATGCGCAGTGAAGCGGCGAGGGCAAGCGACGCTGCGCGTGAGCGGGTGGCCGCGCCTCCGAGGACAAAACGATCGACGCGCGCGTCGAGATATCCGAGCGCGCGCAGCCGTTCTCTGAGCGCGTTGACGTCGTTGTTGGTCGGAGGCTCGGCCACGCGTCAGAGCCTCCGCTGTGCGACGAACTCGGCGAGTTCGGAAAGGTGTGCGGCGCGTCGCCCAAACGGGGCCAGTGCGCCGGCGGCCGTCCGGCACAATTCGAGCGCCAGTTCGCGCGCGCCGTCCACGCCGCTGAACGACACAATCGTGGTCTTGCGCGCGTCGCTCTGCGTGGCTTTGCCGGTCTCCTCCGGTGTGCCCGTGACATCGAGCAGGTCGTCCACGATTTGAAACGCGAGACCCAGATTCTTCGCGTAGGCCGTCAGTGCGGCGACGTCCTCCGCCGATCCGCCCGCCGACAGTGCACCAGCGGTGGCGGCAGCGCTGAACAACACGCCGGTCTTTCGGCGATGAATGCGCTCAAGCGTGTCGAAGGACAACGTCTGGTCGGTGGCGAGCACATCTTCCGCCTGCCCGGCCACCAAGCCGTCGAGTCCGACCGCGTCGGTGTAGAGCGCGGTGATCTTCGAGGCGAGCGGGGGCTCGTACGCACGCGCGATGTGACCGTACGCGTCGTTGAGCAAACCGAATGCCGCGAGCACAGCGACCGCCTCGCCAAACTGCACATGGGCCGACGGCCGCCCCCGTCGGAGTGGCGCATCGTCCATACACGGCAGGTCGTCGAGGATCAGCGAAGACGCGTGGATGGCTTCGACCGCGCACGCGGCGGGCATCGCGTTGGCCGACGAGCCGCACAGGTCAGCCGAGAGAAGCACCAGTACGGCGCGCACACGTTTGGATGGCGCGAGCAGCGTGTATCGCATCGCGTCCACAACAGGGGCGCCGCTGGCCGCAGGCACAAACGCGTCGAGCGCGCGCGCGATGGCCGGGTGATACGTGCTGAAGAATCCGGGAAGTGACGACATCAGCGGGGTGTGAACACGAGCAGGTATTGATAACGCAGGAACACTTCGTGCGCCTGAAGTTTCAGGCCGGCCCGCTCCGCATCACGAATGATGACTTCCGGTTCGAGTCGTTCCTCGAGGTCGGGGCCGGGGCCGAGGACGTCTTTCTTGAAGTCCACGATGCCAAGGCGCCCGTTGGGTTTGAGCGAGCGACGTACGTGGGCCATCAGCCCGACGGGGTCGTCGAGCTGCGGATAGGTGTCGACGATCAGGACCGCGTCCAGTCCCGGAGGCAAGCGGGGATCGAGCGGTGTACCGTGAATGGTCTCCACATTGCTCAAGCCGTCACGGGCCACGCGGCGTTGAATTGATTCAATCATCTGCCGCTGAATGTCTTCTGCGAAGACACGGCCGTTGGGACCAACCCGGCGCGCGAGTCGCACGGTGAACCATCCACCGCCCGCGCCGATATCGCCCACGCGGGACCCGTCGGCGATCAGGAGTTTGTCCATGATCTGTTCGGGCTGCTGCCACTCGTCGCGGTCCGGACCTTCCAGTTCGCCCAGTTTCTCGGGTGGGAACAATCGGCCGTGCGCCGCTCGGGGCTGCTGGGACACGGCCGTTCCCGCCACCCACAGGGCCAACAGCATCACGGTCGGGAACACGGCTCGCACGGCAGTAATTGTAGACTTTCTGGATGGCATCGACGTTCCGCGACAGCATGGTTGTTCTGATCTCCCGTACCGCCACCGATCTCCCCCCGGACGTGCGCGCGGCCATGCGCCGCGCGATGGGACAGGAGGAGGCGGGCTCACGAGGGGCACAGGCACTGGCCGTCATCGCGGAAAACATCGATCAGGCGGCGTCCTGCGAAGGGCCGTTGTGCCAGGACACCGGATGGCCGACGTTCGAGGTGCACACCCCCGTCGGTGTGGACCAGATGTGGGTGCGCGCGGAGATTCGTGAGGCCGTCGCCGAAGCCACGCGCCGCGGCAAGCTCCGCTCCAACTCGGTCGATTCCATCACCGGCGAAAACAGCGGCAACAATCTCGGCCCAGGCATGCCGGTCATTCACTTTGATCAATGGGAGCACAACGACATCGAAGTGAAGCTGCTGCTCAAAGGTGGCGGCTGCGAAAACGTCAATGCCCAGTACGCGCTGCCTGCCGACCTCGAACATCTGGGCCGTGCTGATCGCTCCCTCGAAGGTGTCCGCAAGTGTGTCCTGCACGCGATCTGGAAAGCCCAGGGCAAGGGCTGCAGCCCAGGCGCCGTGGGTGTGTGCATCGGCGGTGACCGCACCGCGGGCTATCAGCACGCCAAGGAACAACTGTTCAGGACGCTCGATGATGTGAACGTGGACCCCCGGTTGGCGGATCTCGAAGCGCAGATCATGGCGACCGTGAACGGCCTCGAGATCGGCACGATGGGATTCGGCGGACGGACGTCGCTCATCGGCTGCAAAATCGGCGTGCTCAATCGTCTACCTGCGAGCTTTTTTGTGTCGGTTGCGTACGACTGCTGGGCCTTCCGCCGGCTCGGCGTTCGCGTGGACGCTGCATCTGGCGAGATCACCCAGTGGCTCTATCGGGATCCTGAAACACCGAGTAAGCCGATGCTCAAGGCGGGGGAGTCCGGCGGCTTCCCGCGCACGGGTCGCGAGGTGGTGTTGCAGGCGCCGATCGATGAGGCGACGATTCGCAGCCTCAAGGTCGGCGACGTCGTACTGATCTCTGGCCGCGTCTACACCGGTCGTGACGCCGTGCATCACCACCTGATGAAACACGATGCGCCAGCCGACCTCTCAGGCGGGGTGCTTTATCACTGCGGCCCCGTCGTGAAAAAAGACGGCGACACGTGGTCGGTCACCGCCGCGGGTCCGACGACGAGCATGCGCGAAGAGCCGTATCAGGCCGACATTATCGGCAAGTTCGGCATCCGCGTCGTCATGGGCAAAGGCGGGATGGGCGCAAAGACGTCAGCGGGTCTCAAACAACACGGAGCCGTGTACCTGAACGCCATCGGCGGTGCCGCCCAGTTCTACGCGCGCTGTATCGAGGGCGTCGACGATGTGTCGTTCCTCGAGTTCGGCACGCCCGAAGCGATGTGGCACCTGCGCGTCAAAGAATTCCCAGCCATCGTCACCATGGACGCACATGGGAACAGTCTTCACAAAGTGGTTGAGGAAGAGTCGGGCAAGAGGCTCGCGTTGTTGAAATGAGGCAATGGGGCAATGAGGCAATGGGCCAATGAAGAGCATTGGCGTCACGCTACATTCGGCACTGGTAAAGTTTGCATAAACCCTGCATAGTCGCCATGCTTGACCGCATAAGTATGCAGAGTTAATCGAATCCGAGTTTCCCGGCTGTCTCTGTCTTGCCTTTGGCCTTTGGGGCCTTCTTAAACGTGGCGCTGGTTTGCCGGTCCGGTGGCCGGTTGATTTGTTTCCCGGCCAGCAGGTCGGCCACGGTCAACAGTTGGATCTTGGCGTGTTGGCCCCACTGGGACAGGTAGAACTCGCCCGTGGCGGCTTCCTTCCGCATTTCGGCCGTGGGCTTGTCCATTGTGATCAGGACGCCGATAGCGGCCTTCTCGCGCTCCACGGTGCCACGTAGATCGCGCACGTGATCCGGCCCGGTGTGCCCGGCCTTCACGGACAGGATGACCGACTTAGTATCGCCCGACGTGTCATCGTGGAAGTAGATCCGGCCATCGATGCCCCGGTCCTTCCCCTTCTTTTGCTCGGCCGGTCGCGCTCCCACCAATGACAAC
>JBKJTD010000130.1:0-7677 GCA_046590915.1 Vicinamibacterales bacterium | reverse complement strand
GCAAAGGGCTCATCTACGTCGGCGCAGGCTGCGGAAGTGGCTCACCTGGAAGACAGGTCATCCGCAACAACGTCCTCTCGCGCTTCGGGAACAATCCGCAACTGGTCTGCGCGGCGATCAACTTCGGCGGCAGTAGCGGCAGCTTGGCGGGAAACAATTCGGTCATCGAGAACAATACGATCTACGACAACGGAGGCGGCTGTTACGGCCTCCTCAATACAAACGGGTCGGCCCTGACGGTCCGGAACAACATTTTCAGCAAGATCACGGGCCACCGTTACGCGATCGGCTGCAGCGGGGTGGGTGGTTCGTCTTCGGGCGTCGCGCACAATTCGGTGATGTTCGGTAATACGCACGACGTTGAGTCAGCATGTGGACCTGGCGGCTGGACGCTCCGCACCTATTACGCTGAAGACCCGCACTTCGTGGACCCCGGCGCGACGCCACCGGACCTCCACGTCCAGTCGACGACGGGCTCACGAAGGAACGGTACGTCGATCTGGAGAGTCGACACTCGCTGTAGCGTGGCAATCGACAAGGCGCCGGCGTCCGACGCGTTCGATCGGGAGCCCTTGCCGCATGGTGGCCGGCGGAACCTTGGGGCGTACGGCAATACCCCCGAGGCCTCGAAATCCTGCGGTCGGTAATGGGGGACCACAGCGTCTCTTTCAGACGGCGCTCGTCGAACAAGTAGGCGCCGCGGCTCAGCGCAATCGTTATGCCGTCCAATCCCATGCCGGCGAGCTGAAAGGCGAGATTATGATACCCAATGACGTCGGCCGATTAACCCTGGCTTCCGCAATCACCGGGTTGCTCATTGTCGCGGTGCCGATCGTCGGCATGACGGTGTTCGCCAGTCGTGCGACGATTCCCGTGACCGGGGAATGGCGGTTCAACGAGCCGCAGCCCGAGTGGAAATCGTTAGTGTCCGTTCCGGGCTTCGAGCCGGCGCACATCGAGCGCACGGCAGATTCTCTGCGAGTGACACTGCGCGAAGGTGCCGCACCTACGCAGCCCGTCTTTGCCGGCGGTATCTACATTGATCTGCCGGATTGGCGGCGTGAAGACTGGGCCGAAGTACTGGTGCGCGCGCGCACGATCAGTGCTGTGACCAATATGCGCATCGGCCTCGACCGGCCTGACGGCGAAGTCGCGTCTGCGGCTGCGGCGCAGCCGTCCCCGTTTGCGGTGTTCGTCGCAAATTTTCAGGGGAAGGCAGCCTTCACGCCGGGCGGCGAGACGCCTGTCGTCCGTGACGGTGTTGTCCATACCTATCGAATTTTTTTGGATTGGGGAACGGAGCGAACCGGGCCCTTGCGGCGAGTCGGTCTCCAATTCCAGGCGACGATGCCTGGGGCCGTGGATATCTTGTCGATCCGCGTGGTGCCGGCAGCCGCGAGAACGGACCAGAATCGAATGATCGAGACGATGCTCGAACCGCCGCGGTTGAAATCCGACTTCGCGCTCTTCCGAAGGGCGCTCGAAGAGGGGCACCCGGCGCTCTACCGTTGGACGACCAAGCGGGAACTGGACACTGCGTTTGACCGAGCGGAAGCCGAACTCACGCAGCCGATGACTATCCTCCAGTTCCGCAACGTGCTGGAACCGGTCCTTGCCACCATCGCGGACGGGCATCTCAGGTTTGTGAATTACCAGGGGGACGAGATCGGCGCCGTGATCGATTCGGCGAAGCAGTTTCCGCTGGCGCTCACGTTCGAGGGAGACCGTGCGTTCGTACTGCTGAACCAGGGGTTGGACGAACGCGTGAAGCCGGGCATGGAAGTCGTCGCCATCAATGGCGCGTCGATCGGCAACATTCTTCGGCGGATACTTCCGCACCTCAGCCACGACGGCAACGCTCGAAGTTGGCCGATGTACCAGCTCGGCATGTGGGCCGCGGATCGACGCGCCCAGAGTTTCTTTCAGATCGGCCGCACGGGCAGAACCGGCTTCAGCGAGGCGTACCGTCTCTACATCAGCGATCCGGCCAGCTTCAAAACCACCGTTCGAGATCCGAGGACGCGAAACACTTTGGTGGTCGATCTCGCCGGCGTCACCGTCGCTGAAGCGGCGGTCAATGTTGAAGAGAACCCGTTGAACCGTGAGGTGCTCGGTGGACTCAAGACATTCCGGCTCGCCGATCGACGGCCGCGCGTTACGGGTGCGGAGTCGCTCCGGTATCTGGAGCGCGAGGACACCGCGGTCTTGACCGACGCGTTTGGGCCGAACTTTCCTGAAGTCCTCGAACAGATGTTTTCCGAGCTCAAGCGCCAAAAGACCGAGAACCTCATCATTGACATGCGAGGAAACACCGGGGGAAACGACATCTACCCGACCCTGCTGTTCTCCTATCTCGTGTCGAAGGAATTTCGAACGATTGAAGGGAATCACGTCACGACATTTGAACCGAGCTTTAAGCCTTACACGACGTTTGAAATCAAAGATCTGGCGACCGACGCCTATTTCGGCCCGGCTTCTGGCATTTGGAAACCCGATCCGACTGGCGGCTGGCTGATGACCGAGAAATACGGCAGGCAGTACGGCTCGAGGTTCGTCGGCACCATTGGGGTGCAGAAACCTGCCGAGAACCATTTCGAGGGACCGGTGTACATCCTAATCAATGGAGGCTGCTTTTCTGCCTGTTCCGCGTTCACCATCCTGGCTGACTACTACAAACGAGCCATGTTCATCGGCGACGAGACCGGCGGTGTCGGCAGCGGCGCTGCGGGTGAGGACATTGGCCCCACGCTGCCTGAATCCCATCTCCACGTCGGCATGCCATTGGAATCGTATTTTCTGGCTGTCGATAAACGGAACCGCGACCGTGGGACGCTTCCGAACTTCGAGGTCAGCCAGACCATCGAGGATCTCGCAAAAGGCCGAGACACGGTCCTCGAGTTCACTCGCGAGCTGATTCGGCGCGGGAAGAAACGGTAGCCGGCAGCCCAGAGTTCTGTAGGTTTGACGGAGGCGTCGCAACGGCGCGTTCGGCACACGGAAGGATCAGTGATGACAACGACCAGACACAACGTACTTGACGCCATTGGCAACACGCCGCTCATCGAACTTCAGAAAGTCGTGCCGGCCGGCGCGGGGCGAATCGTTGCCAAGCTGGAGTGGGCGAACCCGACCGGGAGCATGAAGGATCGAATGGCCAAAGCCGCCATCGAGCGCGCCGAGGCCAACGGTCGCTTGCGGCCGGGCGGAACGGTGGTGGAATACACTGCCGGCACCACCGGCATCTCGCTGGCGTTCGTCTGCGCGGCCAGAGGATACGCCCTCGAGATTGTGTTTTCCGACGCCTTCAGTGATGAGAAGCGGCGGACGATGCAGGCGTTCGGCGCGCGAATCACGGACGTGCCGAGCGACAACAAGCAAATCACCGAAGCGCTGATCAAGGCCATGATCAGCACCGCCGCCGACATCAGTGTGCGGCCAGGCCATTGGTATTGCGATCAACTCAACAACCATGACGCCAGTGAAGGATATCTTCCGCTTGGTGACGAACTGTGGCATCAGACCGGCGGACAGGTCGATGCATTCGTACATTCGGTCAGCACGGCGCATTCGATTCATGGCGTCACGAGATCCCTGCTGAAACACAACGGCCGCATCCGAACGATCGCCGTCGAACCTGCGGAGTCCGCTGTGCTGTCCGGGATGCCATCCGGCTCCCACAAGATCGAGGGTATCGGCATTGGATTCATTCCGCCGTTGTGGCAGTCTGAACTCGTCGATCAGATTCAGACAGTGACTACGGAGGAAGCGAAGGAGATGACGCGACGATTAGCGCGCGAGGAGGGGATCTTCGCGGGCCCGTCTTCCGGCGCGAACGTCGTCGCGGCAATCCGCGTCGCCAAGCAGCTTGGCCCTGGTGCGACGGTGGCGACCATCATCGTCGATTCAGGGCTGCGGTACTTGAGCACCGACGTGTATTCCGGCAAGCCCGGTGCCTAACACGGCAGCCGCCGGTGATGCCGAGGCGCTAGCCGGACGGTGACATTCTGGCGGCTTGCTCTGCTTCATCTCTTACATGGAAGGCATGCCATGGCATGCGTTCGTGTGGCTCTCCATCGTTTCGCGCCAGGCGCGCCCGTCGAGATCACGCGCCGCGCCGAGACGGCTTACTCCCACGCTTTCGCGCACTGCCGCGATTCGTTTCATTGATTATAACTCCGGTTGAGCTGGGGACCCAGGTGGTCGCCAGATCGCAAGCGCATCGCACTGTTTTCCAACCGCGACGGAACCTGCGGAAGGGCGCCTCGAGGAGCACGAGATCTACGTGATGGATGCCGATGGAGGTAACCTGCGGCGGCTGACCAACAACGACGTGCTCGACCGCGACCCGACAGGGTCACCCGCCGGCCGCAAGATTGCGTTTGTAAGGTCCTAGGACTTCGGTAACACGCCGGCTCGGGTTTTGGCCAGCTCCATCGTAGAAGAGCCAGCAAATGTCACCCTAGTCCTGGGATTTCTCAACGCGAGCATCGGGCTAGAATCGACCTCAAGGAGAGGACATGCCTCATACTGTTGCCGCCATTCACAGCGATCCCGGGATTGTCGGGGGCACGCCCACGAAGCCGTGAGCCACAATGCGCGTTCTGCTCGATGAGCGCTGCCCCGACAGCTGGCCACGTATTTCGTTGGCCATGCCGTGCGGACGGTACCTCAGGAAGGGTGGGCCGGATGCGATCGAAGATTTGCCCCGCGATCGCCTCCCGTCATCTGTGAAGGTGGAGATCTTACCGTGAGACCATGCAGAATGAGATTCCGGTTGCAGTTGCTGGCCGTCGCTCTTGCCGCGGTCACTGTTACTTGGCCGACCGGAGGGATGTCTGCGCAGGCGACGAGTCAAGGCGTCCCGCCCCTACCCACGACGAAAGCCATTCGATTCGGAAGGCTGGTTGACGGCACCGGCAAAATAGTGACGAACGCGATTGTCATCGTGGAGGGCGGTCGCATCAAGAGTGTCGGCACGTCTGAGTCGTCGATCCAGCCGAACGCAGAGGTCATCGACCTGTCGCGATACACGGGCATTCCAGGGCTGATTGATGTGCATATGCACCTGACCGGCACCGTCGGAGGCGTTGCGGGACCCAACAACAGCGTTGGCCGCGTCCCGAACCAGGTGCTATTGCGGTCTCCGATGATCGACATGCACCTGTCCCAGGGCGCCGCGCGTAAGCTCCTCGAGACAGGCGTGACGACGGTGCGGAACCTGGGGTCGTTCGGATTCGCGGACATCGTGATGCGCGACCTCATCAATATGGGCGCGATGGTCGGACCTCGAATGTTCGTGTCTGGGCCCGCGCTGCGAAACAGCTCGGCGTTGGGCGTGGCTGTGCCTGAGGCCACCGCCGATGGACCTCTTCAGGTAACTATCGTCGTTCGCCGCTTGATCGCGGCCGGCGTCGATACGATCAAAGTGTTTGGATCGACGAGGGCCGGTCCAGCGCCGCAAGACATGAGTCAGACGTTCGCAGTGTGGGGCGGTTCCTATGGCGCGTTCACCTACGATGAGCTCAAAGCGGCCGTGGACACGGCGCACAGCCTCGGGAAGACGATCGCCGTCCATTCGTATGGGCCTGATGGCGCGCGCGACGCCGTCCGGGCCGGTGCCGATTCCATCGAGCACGGCACGGACATGGATGATGCCACTCTAGCGGAGATGGCAAGACGCGGCACATTCTATGTTCCGACCCTCTACAACAACGTCTATACTGGCGAACGCGCGCGACCTCAAGATAAGGAACAGATCAGCGCCTTTCTCCATCGGACACTCGACACCGCACGGCGAGCCGTGAAGGCCGGCGTGAGGTTGGCCATGGGGGTGGACGGCTTGTCACCCAATTGGATGATTGGCGTGAGCGCCCGAGAGCTTGAGTTGTTAGTGAAGGCCGGGCTGACTCCGCAACAGGCATTGGCCGCCGCGACCATGAACGGCGCGGCCCTGCTGCGGAAGGAGCGAGAACTGGGGTCGATTGCGCCAGGCTATTTCGCCGACCTAGTCGCCATCGATGGCGACCCCTTGAAGGATATCCGCGTCATCGACAATGTGCGTTGGGTCATGAAGGATGGCGCCGTCGTATTTGAGAGCGCGGGACTGGGGAAGCCCCGTTAGCCAATGCTTGTTTCTGGCGTGGAGCCCCGGGTTTTTCTCTCGCGCAGAGCCGCGGCATAACACCCAAATGAAGCCGACGCGCCGACCGTCCCGTGCCACCATGTCGCAGATGCGCGCGACTCATTGGCGCGTTAGCCAGACGCATGCTTGACTTCAATGGATCGCGCGACGAGCCGCTGAAGAGTTGGTCGAAGGGGGAGGTAGTACTGTGGCCAGAATCATGACGCGCGTGGCAGTGTTTTTGATGCTTGCCATGCTCGCCGTTGCTCAAGGCACTGGACCCGAATGGCCCTCCTATGGCGGTGATCAGGGTGGCATGCGATTCTCACCACTGAAGCAGGTCCACCGAGAAAATGTTGGACGACTTGGCCGCGCGTGGGTCTACCACACCGGCGAGCTGGCCCTGGGGCTTGGGCGCGGCAGGATACCGGGCGAAGCAGTCGAACCAGGTCATGAAGTCGAGCCGTTTCAAACGACGCCGCTCGTAATTGACGGCGTGCTCTACCTGTCCACGCCTTCCAGCCGCGTCATCGCGCTCGATGCGGAAACTGGCCAAGAGATCTGGAAGTTCGATCCGCAGGCCGAGGCTGGCGAGAAGCGACGATTCCTGCGGCACCGCGGCGTTGCGTTCTGGCAGAAGGGCGCCGACAAGCGCATCCTCTTTGGAACGCTTGACGGTCGCCTTTTTGCGCTCGACGCCCGCACGGGCAGGCCGCGCGCCGACTTTGGGCACGGCGGCGCAGTGAACCTGCGCGCAGGCGTCGGCGACAAGAGACCGGCGCGGTTGAACATCACCTCTCCGCCGGCGATCTACAAAGACCTCGTCATCATCGGCTCGGTCGTCCCGGAGGGGCCGTCGCTGGGTCCGAGCGGCATGGTACGCGCCTTCGACACGCGCACAGGCCGGCTGGTGTGGGAATTCCACACTGTCCCACGTCCCGGTGAAGTGGGCCACGACACCTGGGAAGGAGACGCCTGGAAGGACCGCACCGGCGCCAATGCCTGGGCCCCCATCAGCGTGGACAGTACCCGCGGCATTGTATTCCTGCCACTTGGCTCGCCCTCTTATGACTTTTACGGAGCGGACCGCAAGGGCCAGAACCTCTTCGGCAACTCGCTCGTGGCCCTGAATGCGGAAACCGGCAAGCGCCTGTGGCATTTCCAAGTGGTGCACCATGACATCTGGGATTACGATCTCCCGGCACAGCCTGTTCTCGCCACAGTGCGACGGGGCGGCCGCGAGATCCGAGCGGTAGTCCAGGTGACGAAAATGGGATTCGTCTTCGTGTTCGATCGCCTGACGGGCCAGTCACTCTTCCCGATAGAGGAGCGTCCCGTGGCGCAGAGTCCTCTCCCAGGGGAAGTGACCTGGCCGACGCAGCCGTTTCCCCTCAAGCCGCCGACGTTGAGCCGACAAGGTCCCATCACTCGCGCCGACTTGAGCACCGTGACGGTGGAGTCCGCTAAGTTTTGCGCTGAGTTGTTCGACACCCTTCAGAGTGGCCGACTCTACACGCCGGTCGGGGTCGAGCCAGCGCTGACGTTCCCCGGATCGC
>JBKJTD010000376.1:0-12279 GCA_046590915.1 Vicinamibacterales bacterium | reverse complement strand
TGAAGGTGTACGCGCACATCACAAAAAAGCGCACGGTGAAAAGCGGGGTTTTCACATCTTCCTCACGTCATCATCACGACTTGACCCTCGGGGTGGCGCCAGACTCAACGACATGGAACACACCACCACTTGGAGTCCGACAGTGTACCGCGACCCCACACCACAACCCTGGCTGATTCGTCTTCTGGGGCACGTCAACGAACACGTGATCCTCCCGGGAATCCTGCGGGTGCGCCATATTGATTTCCCAGCGGCGGACCTGGCCAGACTTCGGGGCGTCGTGAACAGGGACACGGCGGCATTTGTCGCTCCGAATCATCCCGAGTTTTTCACCGACTGGATGGTGGATAAAGCCATCTCCATGCGGTGCTCGCCGATGATGGCGCACTGGGCGGCGCCAGACGTCGTCAACGCGTCCCCACTGGCCCAGAAGTTCTGGCTGGCGAATCATCTCATCGCAGCCGCCCCGCGCGGCGGGGGCAAAGCGTATTCGCACAGGGTCGCGCGCGCAGGACATGGCGTCCTGCTGCATCCGGAGGGCAAGGTGACCTGGCAAGGTCGGCACATCCTCCCCTTGCGTCGGGGTGCGGCAAACATGGCACTCGATCTGGCTCGGCAGCTTGAAGACCAACACGACCCTCGTCCGGTCTATCTCGTGCCGGTGATTTGGCGGTATCGCTTTCTTCGTGATGCCTCAGACGGCTTGCGCCGCGAGCGGGCGCTCATTGAGCGAGCCAGCGGTCAGGTTGTGGACGTTGACGGGGGGGCGACACAGGAGGACGTGGCTGAGATCCTCAAGGCCACACGAGCGAAGCACCTGCGCAGAGGGTGGCGCAATACATTGCACAACGTGATGCCGCGTGCCGTGGCTCCGCGCGCGGTCCACATACGAGTACCGGAGCCGATAGACGTGCGGGACGCGATGCGCCGTGGAGTCAGCGATATCGACCTGACCGATCGCCTGCGTGTGCGGATGCAGTCGGCCCTGACGTCACTGATCGACGAGCTGGATGCGGCGTGACGTTATTTGACGTTATTTCACGATAGGGGTGACGGTAAGTTTCCTGAACGCCACGAGCTTATGGTCACCCTGGATCATGACAGGCCCCGGCGTGAGCTCGTTGTTGTCGAGCGCGCCGCCGGTGATGCCTTCAATGGCGGCATTGTCCTGCACGCGTTTGCCGTTGAGGGTGACCGTGACCCGGTTGCCGACCAGGATGATCTCGACGCGTTGCCATTCTCCCGGCGCAAGGCTTGCGTTGGTGTCGGGCGCCTTGCGTCCGTAGATCGACATGTGACCGGTGATCGCGGGCGCCTGCCCGGCATCGTCAAGCACCTGCATCTCGTAACGGCCTCGCAGGTAGATGCCGCTGTTGCTGGTGGCCAGGAGCCGATATTCCGCTTCGAGCTTGAAGTCAGTGAACTTCTCCTTCGAGACGAGGTTGTTGGCCGGCGGTTCATTCACCATGAGACCGTCGACGATGGACCAGTTCATGGGGCGGGTGGCGTGTTGCACACCCCACGCGTCCATGGACGGTTTCGTGGCATCAAACAACATGACGGGAGTGCCGTATTTGTGGGCAGCATTGGCATCCGCGGCGGGCCACGTGGACGTTCGGACACCGACCCAATTCACGATGCGTTCGGTCGCCGGCGTCGTGCCTTGGCCGCCCGAGCGCAGGGTGTGATGACCGACGAGACGGTCGCCCTCGATGCGTGTGCGATATTCGGGTCCCGTCACGTTGTCGGGACGTCCGGTCTGAAAGACCAGCTCCCCCGCCTCGACCTTGACGATACCCAGGTTCAACGGGCTTCCAGTTCGATTCAGGAACCGACCCGTCAGTCCGTCTGGCCCCTGCTCTACCTTCAGCCAGTACACAAAGCTCGCATCGTCGCCGGTACCGGTCATGTTCCAAGTGCCCAGAAATGGGTTGGGCTGTGCGGAGACGGTGGGCATCACCCAGGTGATGGCCAGCAGGGCGACCAATAGCAGTGTGCGCATGGCCGTAATGGTAACCCGAGTGTGGGACCGCCTGCGCCAAGGCTCCGGCGGTCGGCCGCCTGGTCGGATTGGCCTCCGGCCACTGTAGAATGCGGCCGTGCAAATCATCCGAAGCCGAGAGACGTTTGATGTCTGCATCGTGGGATCGGGCGCGGGCGGTGGCATGGCCGCCAAGGTCCTGACCGAGTCCGGTGCCAAGGTCGTGATGCTGGAAGCCGGTGTGCACTGGGACCCCGAGACGGATCCCAAGATGTTCGCGTGGCCGTACGATTCCCCTCGGCGTGGTGGCGGAACTCCCGAAAAGCCGTGGGGTGAATTCGGCGCGTGGATTGGCGGTTTCGCCATCGACGGCGAGCCGTACACGACAGGCCCCGGCAGCAGCTTTCAGTGGTTCCGCACACGCATGCTCGGTGGCCGCACCAACCACTGGGGCCGCATTTCGCTGGCGTTCGGCCCGGACGACTTCCGGCGCAAGTCGCTTGACGGACTCGGCGACGACTGGCCCATCACGTTCGACGACATCAAGCCGTATTACGACCGGGTGGATCGCTTCGTGGGCCGGTTCGGCACAGTTGAAGGACTCCCGAACGAACCCGACGGCATCTTCCAGCCGCCGCCTCAGCCGCGATGCTGGGAACGGCTCGTCAAGAACGCGTCGGACAAACTCGACATCAAGTGCATCCCGTCGCGCCTGTCGATTCTGACGCAGCCACTCAACGGCCGTGCCGCCTGCCACTACTGCGGTCAGTGTTCGCGCGGATGCGCGACCCATTCAAATTTCTCGTCGCCGTCAGTATTGCTGCGTCCCGCGATTGCGTCGGGTAACCTCACGATCATCACGCAAGCGATGGCGCGAGAGGTCACCGTCAATTCGCAGGGACTCGCCACGGGCGTCGCGTACATCGACAAGACCACAGGTCGCGAGAATCACGTCTCCGCACGCATCGTGGTGCTGGCCGCCAGCGCATGTGAATCCGCGCGCATCATGCTCAACTCGAAGAACACGCAGTTCCCGCAGGGCGTGGGCAACTCGTCTGGTGTGGTCGGCAAATACATCACCGACTCCACGGGCGGCAGCGTCACGGCGTTTATTCCCAAGTTGATGGACCAGATTCCGCACAACGAAGACGGTGTCGGTGGCGCGCACCTCTACATGCCGTGGGTGCTCGACAACCGGAAGCTCGACTTCCCTCGCGGGTACCACACCGAGATCGGCGGCGGTCGCAACATGCCCAACGCGGGTTTCGGCGGCAACATCCAGCGGTTCACCGGTTACGACACGGGCGGGCGCGAAATCGGCGGGTACGGCGCCACGCTGAAGAACGACTATCGTCGCTTCTACGGCTCCACGGTGACCTTCATGGGGCGCGGCGAGATGATTCCCAACGAGGGCAGTTACTGCGAAATCGACCCGAGCACGGTCGACAAGTTCGGCATTCCCGTGTTGCGGTTCCACTGGCGCTGGACCGACCACGAATACAATCAGGCCAAACACATGCAGGACACCTTCCGCTCAATCATCGATGAGATGGGCGGCACAGCCATGAGCGCGATGCCGTCCAAGGAACGTGGATACGGCATCTCGACCGGCGGGTCCATCATCCACGAGCTGGGTGTGACCCGCATGGGCAACGACCCGAAGACCTCGGTGCTCAACAGCAACTGCCAGGCGCACGATGTGAAGAACCTGTTTGTGACTGACGGCGGTCCGTTTGTCTCCCAGCCAGACAAAAATCCCACGTGGACCATCCTGGCCCTCTCGTGGCGCACCAGCGACTTCATCGTCTCCGAACGCAAGAAGGGAACGCTTTGATGGCTTCCATTGATCGACGATCACTCCTGCGCCTGATGGCCGTGGCCCCGATGGCCGCCGCGTTTACGTGGTCACACGAAGAAGCGGTACGCGCCAGCACACTGGTCAAGACTCAAGGGGCACAGGGTGCGCAGTTCAAGCCGGCATTTTTCACCGCACACGAATACGAGACGGTGGGCGTGCTGGCTAACTACATCATCCCGAAGGACGATCGGTCGGGCAGCGCCACCGACGCGGGGGTGCCCCAGTTCATGGATTTCATGATGCTGGATCAGCCTAATGCCAACCGCCAGAACTCGATGCGGGGCGGCCTCGCCTGGCTCGACCTGGAATGTCATCGCCGCTTCGACAAGCGATTCATCACGTGTCCGGACGCCGAACGTCGCCAGGTCCTCGACGACATCTCCTGGCCCCAGCGGGTCAAACCCGGCATGGCGCCCGGTGTGACGTTCTTCAACAGCTTCAGGGATCTCACCGCCTCCGGCTTCTGGACCAGTGAGATGGGCATCAACGACATTCAATACATCGGGAACACGTTTGTGCCAAAGTGGAACGGATGTCCACCCGAAGTGCTCACGAAACTCGGCCTGACGGCCGAATAACCCCTGCCCCTTCCCTTTCCATGCTTGCACTTCGTGTCGCTGCGGCGTCGTTTCTCGTTCTCTTTCTTGAAATCGCGCTGATTCGGTGGCTGCCGGCGCAAATACGGCTGCTCTCCTTCTTCTCGAACTTCATCCTGCTCGCCAGTTTCCTGGGCATCGGCCTTGGGTGTCTGCTCGCGCCCACACGCAGCCGGCTGTTTGCCTGGTTCCCAATGGGGCTCGCCGCCATCGTGGCCGGCGTCTGGGCGTTCCGGATCGAAGTCGCCGTGCAGGCGTCCGGGGCGATCTACTTCACCAGTGGCACCACCGACGACGTGGTCGCCATTGAGAGCATCTTCCTCCTGCCATTGATCTTCATGGTGGTGGTCGGGCTCTTTGCCGCGCTCGCCGAACGCATGGGTCGTGAGATGGCGACGATGCCCGCGATTCAGGGATATCTGTGGAACGTGCTGGGCAGTCTGCTTGGCGTCATTGCTCTGGGCCTGTTGTCGTGGTCGCAGTGGCCGCCGCAGGTGTGGTTCGGCATCGGCGCGTTGGTGGCACTGCCTTTTCTGTTGACGCCCGATCCTGGGCATGCGCCGCGCAGCGCAGCGCTTCGCTGGGGTGGCGTCGGCGCCATGGGTATCGCGGTCCTAATGACCGGCATCATGGCCATTGGCACATTGTGGTCACCGTATTACAAGGTGCTCGTGCGTCAGGACGGCGCGGACACGGTGGTCGAGGTCAACAACATCTTCCATCAGTCGATGGCGCCGCTCGAGCACAAGGAATATTTTTATCAGTGGCCGTACTCGGTGTTTGGTGACACCTTTCAGGACGTCCTGATTCTCGGCGCGGGGTCCGGCACCGACGTCACCGCGGCACTTCGCCATGGGGCGCGCTCGGTGGATGCGGTCGAGATCGATCCCGTGATCCTGCGACTCGGCAAGCAACTCCATCCCGATCGACCGTTTGATGATCCTCGGCTGACAATCATCAATGACGACGGCCGGCATTATCTGAGGACAACGACCAAGAAGTACGACTTGATCGTGTATGCGCTGATCGATTCGCTCACGTTGCAGTCGGGATTTTCCGGTGTGCGGCTTGAGAGCTACATGTTCACCGAAGAGGCGTTTGCCAATGTGCGCGATCGTCTGAAGCCCAATGGGCTGATGGTCATGTACAACTACTTCCGAGAGGACTGGCTCGTCGATCGCCTCGCGAACACGGCGGCCAACGTGTTCGGTCAGGAGCCATGGCTGCATGTCCATGCGGCTCGCGCCTATCTCGGTGTGATGCTCGCGGGGCCCCGGCTGGCGGAGATGACCACCGACCCGGTGATTCCCGATCGCGTGACGGCCTTTGGACAGTCACATGCACCGAGTCCGGCGGTCAAACACGCGCGCAATGTCTCGATCGAGCCTGCCTCTGACGACTGGCCGTTTCTGTATTTGAAGGACCGTCACATCCCGGCGCATTACATCTGGTCGCTGCTATTGATTTTTGGCGGCTCCCTTGCGGTGGTGCTGCCTGTCGTCCGTCGTGCGGGCGGCGGCTGGTCGTGGCAGATGTTCCTGCTCGGCGCAGGGTTCATGATGCTTGAGACAAAGGCGATCACCCAGTTCGCGCTCTTGTGGGGGTCCACCTGGGTCGTCGCATCAATGGCGATTACCGGTGTGCTTGTCATGGCGCTCGCCGCCACCATTGTCGTCTCCCGCGTTGAAATTCGGCGACCGTGGGTGGTGGGTGCCGCGCTGCTGGCGTTGCTCGCGGCCAACTACGCACTGCCTGTCGGCAGCCTTGCGTTTGACAGCCTTGCGATGGAGTCACTGGCGCACGCGCTGCTCGGCTTCAGCCCGATCTTCTGTGCCGGCCTGCTGTTCGGCTCGGCGATCAAGCGCTCGTCGTCACTACCGCGTGACTACGGGACCAATTTGCTTGGCGCCATGGCCGGCGGCGTGGCGGAATACATTGCGCTCATCACTGGATACAACATCCTGCTGCTCATCGTCGCCGCCTGTTACCTCGGCGCATTGGCGGCACGCCCTCGAACGTGAGGCAGTGGTCCGGTATGGCCGTGCTGGCTTCAGGCCTGTATCTGGTGGCCCTCGGAATCGCCGCGCTGGTTACGGCGGCTCCCCAGCGATTCGGACGTGGGGATGGGCGTTGGGCCGATCAGACGGTTCTTCATGGCATCGATATCGTTTTGGGGCGATGAACCGGCTAAAATCACGTGATGTCGGAATCCTCGGAATTCGCCGCTTTCCGCGTTGCGTTGGGCGACGGCGTCCACGCGGCGCTGCGTTACCTGAACAGCCGTACGCCACACCGGTTTACCGGGGTGTATCGCTACGACGGCGAGATGCTGCGCAACATGGCGTTGTTTGATCGGTTCGAACCGGAAAAGCAGACCGGCGGCGACATCCCGATGGCCGATGCCTACTGTGCAAACGTCGGCCGCACTGGCACGCCGTTGGAGTTTGCCGATCCCGAGGGCGATGGTCGATTCACGTACCTGCCTGGGAGCCCGGTGGTGTGTTACAGCGGCGTGCTGATTTCGAGTCCCGAGGGCGCACCGTTCGGCACCCTCTGTCACTACGACATCAGGCGCTGCGAGATGCGCACCACCGACATCCCTTTGCTCGAGGCCTCAGCGCCCTTGATCTACAGTGCGCTCGAAGCCCGGCGCACTGATGGCACAATGAACACATGAACCTGCCGCGCACCACTTTGGCTATTGCTGCAGCAGTGGCCCTGATGACGACCATTGGCATTCGGGCCGATACGCCGGCCGCGTCTGAGGCGGCGTCTCAGGCTGCACCGGCGGCGGCTACCGAGTCCGCCAGACTGTACCGTCTGCACTGTCAGATGTGCCACGGCGCGAGCGGCAAGGCGCCGATTCCTGAGATGGCGTTGTTTGAGCGCAAGTGGAAACACGGAACCTCTTCGACGCAGATGGCGAAAGTCATCGCCGAGGGCGTCAAAGGCACGCCGATGATGCCCTTCAAGGGCAAGCTGAAGCCCGAACAAATTGTTGCGCTCGCCAAACACGTCCGCACGTTTGATCCCAAACTGAAACCGGAGAAATGACCGACATCAACGTCGCCCTCATCGGGTATGCGTTCATGGGCCGCGCCCACTCGAACGCGTACCGCCAGGTCGTCCCGTTTTTTTCTCCGAAACGTCCGCCCAAGATGAAGGTGATCTGCGGACGGTCAGGCCGCGACGTCGAAAAGGCACGCAAGGCGCTGGGGTGGGAAGAAGCAGCGACGGACTGGAAAGAGGTCGTCCGCCGGCCGGATATCGAACTGGTTGACGTGTGCACGCCCGGAGACAGCCACGCAGAGATCGCCATTGCCGCCGCCAGAGCCGGCAAACACGTCTTTTGCGAGAAACCGCTCGCCAACTCTCTGAAGGACGCCGAACGGATGCTCGCCGCAGTTGAAAAGGCCGGCGTCGCGCACATGATCTGCCACAACTACCGCCGCGCGCCTGCGGTGCAGTTGGCCAGACAAATCATCGCGAAGGGTCAACTCGGCGAGATTCGTCACTATCGCGGCACGTACCTTCAGGACTGGATGTCCGACCCCGCGGCGCCCTTTAACTGGCGGCTCGATCGCACCAAGGCCGGGTCCGGCGCGCTTGGAGACATCGCCTCACACTCGATCGACCTTGCCCGTTTTCTTGTCGGCGAGATCGACGAGGTCACTGCGGACCTGAAAACCTTCGTGCCCGTGCGCGCAGAGGCCGGAAAACCGCGCTCAAAACGCGCAGTCACCGTCGACGATGCAGCGATGGCGCTTGTGCGATTTTCCAATGGCGCTGTGGGCACCATTGAAGCGACACGGATGGCGCCGGGCCGAAAGAACTACAACCGCTTTGAGATCAACGGACGGCTGGGAAGCATTGCCTTCAACCTTGAGCGGCTGAATGAACTCGAGGTGTACTTCGAGAACGACCCGCCACACCTGCGTGGCTTCCGCACCATCATGGTTACCGAACCGGTCCATCCATATGTGGGCAAGTGGTGGCCACCGGGCCACATCGTCGGCTACGAACACACGTTCACGCACACGGTGTACGACCTCGTGAATGCAATCGCCGACAACAAGATCCCGACGCCCAACTTTGTTGACGGCGTCGAGAATCAGCGGGTGCTGCACGCCATTGAGCGCGCGAGCAAGAGCCGGCGCTGGGTGAAAGTGTAGAAACGACCTCAGAGGTCGTTGTGGGAGTGTGCGGATGAAGCTTGGTGTTTTTGCGGTTCTGTTTGGTGATAAACCGTTTGAGGAGACGCTCGATTACGTCTCGTCGCTTGGACTCGAGGCCATTGAGATTGGCTGCGGGGCCTATCCTGGAGATGCGCACTGCAAGCCGGCGCAGTTGCTGTCGAGCAGCAAGCGCCTCCGGGAATTCCGTGACGCGGTCGCCAGCCGTAATCTGACGATCAGCGCGCTGAGTTGCCACGGCAATCCTCTGCATCCGGACAAGAAGATTGCTCGCGCGCATCACGAAGCGTTTGTCCGCACGGTCGCCCTCGCCGAGCAGCTCGATGTGCGGACAGTCATCACCTTCAGCGGATGTCCCGGTGGCGACGCCCGGTCCACGCAGCCCAACTGGATCGTGTCGCCGTGGCCACCTGAATTCGCGACCGCGCTTGAATGGCAATGGAAGGAACGGGTCACCCCGTACTGGACTGAGACCGCGCGCCTCTGCAAATCCGCCGGTGTGCGCGTGGCGATCGAGATGCACCCGAACTTCGTGGCCTACAACGCCGAGTCCATGCTGCGATTGTCGGCGATTGCGCCGAAAACGATTGGTTGCAATTTTGATCCCAGCCATCTGTTCTGGCAGCACTCAGATCCGGTCGCCGCGATACGCGCGCTCGGCGATCGCATCTTCCACGTCCATGCCAAGGATTGCCGGATCGATGTCGCCAACACCCGCGTCAACGGTGTGCTCGACGCGAAAAATTACACGCGTGAGGCGGAGCGGTCCTGGATCTTCCGGACGGTCGGCTACGGCAACGACGCCATCGTCTGGAAGGACATCGTGTCCAACCTGCGCATGGTCGGATACGACCACGTCATCAGCATCGAGCACGAAGACAGCCTGATGGCGCCCGATGAAGGCCTGCGCAAGGCCATCGACTTTCTAAGGCCGATGGTGATCGCCAAGCCCCGCGGCGCCGCCTACTGGGCCTAAGGGGCCTCCCCCCCACACAGCGTCCCCCATTGCACAACCGTTTCCAGGACGGGTGGCGTACAACGGTGGCATGGACTGGGCCGCGCGTTTTGAAACCTTCGTCGACAAGAAGACCACAGCCGCCTCGACCTCCCAGATACCCGGGTACACCACCGTCGAGTCGCGCACCGACGGGCAACGACTCAGCGCCATCGGGAACTCCTGGACGATTGAGTGTTTTGACGGCCGCTTTTACGAGTCGTGGCCTGACGATCAGGGACTTCCAGCCGTCAATGTCGTATTTGTGCAGTCTGCCGACGGCAACACCGGCACGAAAAGTCCGATGGAACTGGGAGGCGGTCTCACCGACAAACACCTGGTCTACGAAGGCATGTCGAGCGTTCATGCCGATGCGATTCTGACTGGGGCCAGGACCATTGCCGGTGCCGACACGGTGATGGCTATCTGGCATCCCAAGCTCGTGTCGCTGAGGATTGCGCTTGGCTTGCCTCGGTTTCCGGTGCAGGTCGTCGCAACGCGGAGCGGCCAGCTCGACATCGATTCGTGTCTGCTCTACAACTTGCCGATGCTGCGCGTGTTCATCATCACGGACGATAACGGGGCCGAGGTCCTGCGGCCGCACATCAAGGAGCGCCCGTGGATCGAGATTCTCAGTGGGGGCCCCCAGTCAGACCTCGTTGGTGGCCTCCGCACCCTGCGCACCAAACATGGCATCACACGTGTATCGAGCACGGCTGGCCGTACGCTCGCCACACAGTTGATTGACGCCGGTGTGGTGCAGGACCTCTACCTCACGACGACGCCGAAGAATGGCGGCGAGCCCAACACGCCGTTTTACACAGGCACCGCTCCCCTGACCACGACTCGCATCGTGAAAAAAGCTGGCAAGGGTGATGAAACCGGCGTCACGTTCGAGCATCTGGTCTTTCCAAGCGCGACTCGTCCGCTGTAGCCGCGATGGCGCGGCTAAAGCCGACGCCCTACAAAAAACGCTACGTCGTCGGAAGCGCTCCAGGTCGGGCAGACGGCGGACGGAAGAACAACGCCAGCGCGATGGCGGCGATTGATGCGGCGGCCAACGGCACCATGAACAGTCCCCTGAAGTCGGTGACGCCGTTGGTGGTGTACACGCTCTGAAGCAGCCACGGACAGATGAAGTTGGCCAACAATGCGCCGATGCCGAGAATCTGCAGGTTGAACAGGCCCTGGGCACTCGCCCTGATGTTCTTCGGACTGTGGGCGTCAACAAAGATGTAGACCGTCGCAAAGAAGAACGCGTAGCAGATGCCGTGCAGCACCTGCACCGCGATGATCATGCCTGCGCTTGCGGGGAACAACGCATACACCGCGAACCGTGCGGCGTGACCCAACACGCCGATCACCATCGTTGTGCGCCAGCCGAGTTTAACCAACGTCGCGCCAAGGACAAGCATCGTGAGAATCTCGGCAACCTGACCGATGCTCATCACCGGCGTAATCCAGTTGGAGGCGATGCCGACACCACCGGCCTCGACAGGCGTACCGAGAAACACTCCCGTCCAGTTGAAGTACGCGTTGTGCACAAACGAATCAACAAGGGTGACCAGCCACAACACCAGGATGAACGGATGCTTCAACAGACCAAACGCCTCTGACCAGGCCGTCCGGCCATCTGCCGATGCCGGCCGCGCCTGAGGGGCTGACTTGGGCAGGATCAGGCTGAATGCCGCCAAGGCTAATGACGCGAGCCCGGCAACGATGAACGTCCACCGCGTGGCGGCCTTGGCCGCGTCACCCACCAGTGGATTGGCAAGCGCGGTGCCGATCCAATTCACAAACCCCACGGGCGCCGAGGCATCCACCGCTGCCCAGTTCACAAAGATGAACGTGAATGGCCATGCCGCCAGGATCCAGCCGATCGTCCCACCCATGCGCACCAACCCGAACTCCTTGTCCGGATTCTTCATGTTGGCAAACGCAATCGAGTTGGTGATGGAGATCGTCGGCACATACAGAAGACAGTGCACGAACATGAAGGCGAAGAACGGTAGGAACGACCGCGTAAACCCGCACGCCAGGATCGCCAAGCCGCCAATCAAATGGGAGAACGCCAAGACACGTTCAGGTGACGATGACCGATCGGCCCATTCGTTGCTGAAGAACATCCCAATGATGGAGGCCACCGGAAAGGCGCTGAGAATCAGTGACTGTTCCAGTGGACTGAACCCCAGGCTCGGCAGATACCCGAAGATGAGTGGAAGCCAGGCACCCCAGATAAAAAACTCGAGCACCATCATCACGAAGAGTTTCTGGCGAGTACTCATAATTACGGCAACACCTTTATGCGGAGGCCCTTGTACTGCGTGCGTGAGCCGTGTTCCTGGAGGACGATGTGGCCTTTGGGTTCGCGGCCGTAACGGGGCACGTCCTTGAACTTGCTGGCGAGAAGGCGCTTGGTCCAGTCGGGGCTGAACAGGTCGTAGTCCACAACCTTCTCCCCGTTGAGCCAATGCTCGACGTGAGTGCCGTTGACGACCAGCCGGCCTTGATTCCATTCACCGACGGGCTTGGTCATGTCCTTCGTCGGTGCGTGGAGGGAATGATTGGAGCCGGCCGATGTCATCGGGTTCTTGCCGTCCGAGTGACCCGCATTGTGAAGAATCTGAAACTCAGGACCGCTGTGATACGTGCGTTCC
>JBKJTD010000346.1:0-17737 GCA_046590915.1 Vicinamibacterales bacterium | reverse complement strand
CGGAATGTTCCAGGGCCTCAAGGCCCTTCGCGAACGCAACTGGGAGCCGTTCCCGGTTCCCGCCAACACCATCGATGTCGTCGTCTTGACGCACGCGCATCTTGATCACTGCGGGATGTTGCCACGTCTTGTTGCACAGGGATTCAAGGGGCGGATCTTCTGCACAGGCGGAACCCAGGAACTCGCCCGCATCGTCATGGAAGATGCGGGACGGTTGCAGGAAGAAGATGCGGAGCGCGCCAATCGCAAAGGCTACACAAAACACAAGCCTGCGCTGGCGTTGTTCACGCAGGCCGACGCTGATCGA
The DNA here is from genome assembly GCA_046590915.1 of Vicinamibacterales bacterium. Taxonomy (GTDB): domain Bacteria; phylum Acidobacteriota; class Vicinamibacteria; order Vicinamibacterales; family SCN-69-37; genus SYFT01. Next base: position 17,430 of record JBKJTD010000346.1, on the reverse strand, counting down.
GCGATTCTGCAACTGCAGCCGGTGGGTTATAACCGGGCGATTCCGATCGCGCAGGGCATCGAGTTGGAATTTCTCAATGCAGGCCACCTGCTTGGATCGGCCTACGCCAGGATTACCGTCGCAGCCGAGAGCAAGACGATTCTGTTTGGCGGCGACCTTGGCCGGTACGGTCGTCCGGTGCTACCCGATCCGGTCCAACCGCCGAATGCTGACGTCGTGCTCGTTGAATCCACGTACGGTGACCGCGTTCACGAAGCCGATGACAACGGCGTGAAACTGGCACAGGTGATCAGTGAGACGGTTGCCAAGCGCGGCAAGGTCGTGATCCCGGCGTTTGCGCTCGGCCGCGTCGAAGAGCTCTTGTATTGGGTGCGCCTGCTCGAGGAACGCAAAGCCATCCCCGAAGTGCCCGTATATGTCGACAGTCCGATGGCGGTGGAAGTCCTGAAGGAATACCGCGACCGCATGCCTGAGCTCGATGAAGGCCTGCGCAACTTCATGACCGCACGGCTGCGCGTGGTTGCGACCATCGCCGAATCCAGGAAGGTCCAGGAAGAAGACCGGTCGAGCATCATCATCTCGTCGAGCGGCATGGCCACCGGCGGCCGTGTACTGCACCACCTCAAGCGATTGCTCCCGGACGCCCGCAACACCGTGCTGTTTGCCGGCTATCAGTCCGTTGGCACACGCGGGCGCCAGTTGAAAGAGGGCGCCAAGTTTACGCGCATTCACGGTGAAGAGATTCCCGTCAACGCGCGCATCGAGAGCATTGACTCCATCTCCGCGCATGCCGACAGCAACGAGGTGCTCCAGTGGCTCAAGAGCTTCACAAAGGCTCCCTCACTGTTGTGCCTCGTGCATGGTGAGCCCCGCCCTATGGACGCGCTGAAACTGCGCGTGGAATCAGAACTGAAGTGGACGGTCAAGACGCCGAACCACAGAGAGACAATCACGATTTGATATGGAACGACAGTACCTGCTCGAACAAATTGATGAGGCGGCGGTGGTTCAGTTGTATGCGGACGGATTCTCCGCGCTGCCGCTGAACGACAAAATTCTCATCTGGCATCTCACGAACGCGGCACTGGCCGGACGCGACATCTACTGGGACCAGCGGTATCGCAACAACCTCGTGATGCGACGACTATTGGAAGGCGTCATCCGGAAGGCACAGGTGGACGCCGGCGCGTTCAACACTGATGTACTCGCCGACATTCGCCGCTACACGAAGTTGTTCTGGATCAATTCTGGTCCGTACAACAACCTGACCGCCCGCAAGTTCGTCCTCAAGTGTTCGTACGACGACTTTGTGGCGGCTGTCGAGATCAGCGGCGGATCACGCCTCCTGGCTGAGCGTTTGAAAGACGCGTTTTTTGACGCGACGTCTGAACCACTGGTCACCAACAAGTCTCCCGGTGACGACAAGGACATCCTCGTCGAGAGCGCGAACAATCTGTATGGCCGCAGTGTCACGTCGGCCGACCTCGAAGGCTTCGAGGAGAAATACGGACTGAACTCCCGCCTCGACAAGGGGGAACAAGGACTGGTCGAGGTTGTTGCGCGTGAAGGCGGACTGTACGGCGATCAGATCGCCGCCATCACCACGCACCTGACCGCCGCGCTGCCGTTTGCCACGACGACGATGCGGACGGCGCTTGAGGCGCTGATCAAGTTCTACAAGACCGGTGAGGACGCCGATCGTGTCGCGTACGACATTGCATGGGTCGCCGACAAGGAATCGCCGGTCGATACCATCAACGGGTTTGTCGAGAATTACCTGGATGCCCGCGGGGTGAAGGGCGCATGGGAGGCGCTGGTTTTCTACGTCAATCCAGAGAAAACCAAGAGCATTCACCGGCTGGCCCAGACTGCGCAGTGGTTCGAGGACCGCATGCCGTGGCCGGCGAAGTGGCGTCGGCCCAATGTGGTTGGTGTGACGGCCCGCGCCATCGATGTCGTGATGGAATGTGGCGATTCGGGACCCGTGACGCCGATTGGCATCAACCTGCCCAACGACCAACTGATTCGGGAGCAGTACGGCAGCAAGTCCGTGTCCCTGGCCAACGTCAACGTGGCGTATGACAAGTCGCTACCGCCATCCTATCGGCAGGAATTTTGCTGGTCACCAGAAGAGGTCGGGCGCGCTGAGAAGTGGGGCTCGCTCGCCTCGGAGGTGACGACGGCCATTCATGAAGTGCTGGGACACGGCAGCGGCGTGGTTGAAGCGCACTTGGGCGGACGTCCGGAGCTTGCGCTGAAGGAACAGTACGCCGGTCTCGAAGAAACCCGTGCGGACCTCGTGGCGCTGTATTTTGTCGGCGACCCGAAGATCGCGGAAATCGGGATGGTGCCGGTAGAAGATCAGACCGAGATCGTGCAGGCCGAATACGAAGCGTATGCGCGCAACGCGCTGGTGCAACTCCGGCGGATTCGCGAGGGCACGACCATTGAAGAAGACCACATGCGCAATCGCCAGATGATCGTGCATTGGCTGATCGCCAACACCACGGCCATCGACGTGCGTGAGCGTGACGGCAAGACGTATTACGTCATGGTCGATGCGGCGGCTTTCCACGAAGGAGTGGGTCGACTGCTGGGCGAAGTGCAGCGTGTGAAATCCTCCGGTGACTACGCGGCGGCCAAGGCGATGTTTGAGACATATGGCATCCACTTCAAGCCCGAGCTGCGCGACGAAATCGTCGCGCGGGTGGAAAAGCTCAATCTGCCTTCGTACACCGGATTCGTGCAGCCGGATCTCTCGCTTGTCCATGACGCATCTGGCGACATTGTGGACGTCGCGATTTCGTATCCGCTGAGTCTGGAAGATCAGATGTTGAGATGGAGCGCTGCGCGATGAGTGCGAAGTTCGACGTGCGTGGTGCGAAGAGACGGATAGCTCCGGGCATGTTGGTGGTTGTGCTGTGTGCGGTATCGCTGCACGGGCAGGCGTTGGATCCGGAAGCCAAGGTCCGTGCCGAACTCGCGGCCGCGCGCGCGTTGCCGCCGACACTCGCGACGCGACTGGAGCCGGTGATCGATCACGTGTGGCAGGGCTTTTCTGAGGCCGAAGCCATGGCGACGGTCGAGGTGGCCTCGAAATACTGGCGACTGGCGGGGAATGAAGGCTACGACGCGACGCTTGACCGCGTGGCTCGGCGCGTGGGATCCACACGGTTCGAGGTCGCCGACGGTGTCAGTGCCGGGTGGGATCACTCGGTGGGCACATTGTCCCTCGTGCATGCAGGGCAGCCGGACCAGGTGATTCTCTCGAGAGCGCGTGAACGACTGGCGCTGGCGATCAACTCATACTCGACCAACGGCCCCGTCGAGGCGCCACTGGTTGACGTCGGTCGAGGCCAGGCGGCTGACTTCGAAGGCAAGGACGTCAAGGGTGCGGTGGTCATCGGTGACGCCGATCTTGGCGGGCTCTTCCGTCAGGCCGTGGTGATGCGAGGCGCCTTGGGCGTGATCTCGACGTCGATCGCCGGGTACATCGCCAATGATCCGGACATTCTGCAGTGGGGCAGCATCCCCAGGGATCCCGAGCGCAAAGCCTTCAGCTTCAAGGCGTCACGTCGCGCCAATGAGACGCTCAGAGCCGCGCTCAAGACCGGACCACGGAGGGTCAAGGTCGAGGTTGTCAGTACATTTGCTGAAAAGCCCGAACGGACACTCGTCCACGAAATTCGCGGCAGCTCGTTGCCCGACGAACGCATCGTGATCGCCGCACATGTGCAGGAACCCGGTGCAAACGACAACGCATCCGGAGTCGCCACGCTCCAGGAGCTGGCCTACGCGTTGACACGCGCGATCGAGAACCGGGAAATTCCGGCGCCGGCCCGCACCATCACCTTTCTGTGGCTGAACGAGATCAGCGGCAGCCGTGCCTGGTTGCAGCGCAATGCCAGCCAGGTGCCCGGCGTGAAGTACATGTTCTCGATGGACATGACCGGCGAAGACGTCGCCAAAACAGGCGGCAGCTTTCTTGTTGAGCGGTGGCCCGATCCAGGTGCCGTCTGGAGCCGTGCCTGGGACCCGAACTCGGAGTGGGGCCGCGGCAACGTCCGCAAGGAAAGCCTGAAGGGCGACCTCATCAACGACCTGCACCTCGCCGTATGTGAACGCGTCGCGACACGCGCCAATTGGGTCGTCAAGACCAACCCCTATGAAGGGGGCAGCGATCACACGGTGTTTGGCAGCGCGGGCATCCCGTCTCTGCTCAATTGGCATTTCACGGACAAGTACTACCACTCGAATCTGGATACCCCCGACAAGACGAGTGCCGCCGAAATGCGCAACGTCGGGGTGGCCGTCGCCACGACCGCGTGGCTCATGGCTTCGTCTGATGAAGCGATGTCTTTGGATGTGGCTGAACTGGTGGCCCGGGCCGGCCGGACGCGCGTGGCGGTGGAACTGCGTGAGGGCGCGACATTGCCTGACCATGCCGAGGCTCTGGCGGCCTGGCGGACATGGTCGGCCGACGCCGTTCGCAGCGTCACGCGCCTGATCATCACCACGCCCTCGTCGGCATTTACAACGCGAGTCAACGCGCTTGCTGCGTCCCTACTGACACCGGAGCCTGTGTGGTGAAGGCCGCGGCAGCGATCGCCTGTGTGGCGCTTGTTGCCGCGGTTGGATTGGACGCACAGCGACGGGTCCCGCAGCCGCCTCGACAGCGAAACAAAGCCGCCATTACCGTCGAAGCCGTGTTGCTGGCGGCAGACCGCATCCGTGCGGACCGCTGGTACCCGGAGGGCACCACCTTTGAGGCTGCCCGAGCGCTCAGTCGTGCGGCCGACATGGACCTGCTCGTCCTCGCGAGTGAGTCGGAACGGCCGGACCTCCGTCGAATTGCCGTCCGAGAGTTCGGCCGATTCGAAACGGCATCCAATGCCGAGTTCATCAGTCGCTACCTGGAGGACGAGGACCCTGACGTGCGGATCGAAGCGGCCGATGCGCTCGCCCAGACCCTCATCGATCGCCCTGATGTGGCCGCCGCTGCGGCCATCAATCCCATTCAGTTCCGCCTTCGTCGTGAGATCGAACCCAACGTCATTGCCGCATTCTGGAAGACGCTGGCTGAGCTGCCGCTGAGCACCCAGGTGTCAGCCGCCTACGAAGCGCAGTTTCTCAACGAGATTCAGCAACAGAGTCCCATGCGGATCCAGGCCGGTGAGGCGCTTGTGGATTTGTTGTGGAATCGTCGCGGCCGTCCAGCATCGGCTCAGACCGTTCAACAACTGCGCCAGTGGTTCTTGCTGGGGCTTGGCGTGCGTGATGGCCGGGTGATGATGGGCGATACCGTGATTGGCTTCGCGCAGACCTTTCTGGAAGCTCTGCACGCGGCCGGGGTCGACGATGACTATGTGCTGGAGCGGGCGGAGAGCGCGCTCAATTGGGAAATACGGCTTCGCGCGGTGGAAATGGCCAACCCGTTTAATCCACAGCACCTCGCGCGACTGGAGCGGCTGGCCCTGGGCACCGACCAGGCGGTGGTGGTTCCCGCCATCCTTCGACTCGTGGCCAATCCGGAGGCGCCGCTCTGTGACCTGCTTGCGGCCGTGCGCAAGGCCCCAGACTCTGGGTACATCGAGCTTGCCGTCGTAAAGGCGCTCGCCGCGTCGAAGGAGGCAGCGATCACCGCGTGTGGCGATTGGTCGCCGACGAGGGCGCTGCTGTCGCGCGCGGAAACGTTGCGCGAAGCACCCGGTCCACGCGCATGGCAGGCGCCGATGCTGGCCCTTGAAGCACTCGCGAGCCGGATGCCTGAGGAAGCTGGCGCACTGGCGCGGCTGTCGGCATCAAAACACCCGCATTGGCTCGTACGCGCCACGGCCGTCCGCGTCGCCGCGGTGACCAAAGACACGGACCTTGCGGTGCAGTTGATGGATGACCCGCATCCCAACGTGCGCGCAGACGCGCTTCGATCGCTGTCGACGCTTGGGTATCCCCTGACGGTGGCATTGGCTGTGTCGGCGTTGGATGACAAGGACTATCACCTGGTGCGCACCGCCGCCATGATTCTTGACGGGGCCCCCGATCCAGTGCGGCTGTTGCCGGTCCTGGTCACCACCTTTGAACGGCTGACCGAGGAGGGCAAGGACACTTCGCGTGAACCGCGCCTGATGTTGCTCACGCGCATCCGCGAGTTCGCCCTCCGCACGAAGTTGAACGGCACCGACTGGATTGCCACCTTACACCCCTACCTCGAGGATTTTGATCCAGTGATTGCGGGGGAGGTCGCCCGCGTCATCTTTGATGTGACCGGCACTCAAACCCGACCACGCCCGAAACATCGGCCCGCCGAACAGCCGACCGAGAGCGATATCCGCGTGACGCCTGCCTGTGTGATCGTGCAGGTTGAACACGCCGATCCCTGGATGCTGCAACTGCATCGCGATCGCGCGCCGTTGGCCGCAGCGCGATTCTGGAAACTCGCGCTCGCCGGCTACTACGACGGTCACGACATCACGTACGCCGATGAGGTCGTCGCGTTGACCGGCAGTCCAGGTGGCAACGAGTTTGTCGGCGCCGACAGATTCATGCGTGATGAGGTCGGCTCACCGGTACGCGCGGGGTCGATGGTCATACTGGGGCATGGCCGGGATACGCTGGACGGCCGGCTGCAACACCTGCGCAAGGAACGACGGGACCGTGACCGCCGTGTCACTGTCGTCGGCTGGGCCAAACCGGTGGTCGCCGACAACCCTGCATCAAACCCGAGGATTCTCGCGCCATTGCCCGGCAATCGAATTCAGTCGATTGTGAAGTGCCCGGAGTGACGAGTGCGTCGTGCGACGGCGCAGAGCGCGGTCGAGAACCGTATGTCGTCGGAATCCCGATGCCGCGATAGACTTCCGCGCATATGGCCACCTTCAGAATCGGCGCGGCACTAACCCTGTTCTCGCTGGTTGTTCCGCAAACGGTCGCTCCGCCCGCGCCGGCGCAGACGTGTGGCACCGATCAAGAGCGCCCGGCCGCCGATGCGCTCTCGCGCGAATCCATCATTCTCGCCGCCGACCGTCGTCTCTTCAGCCCGTGTCGCGCGGGTGAACATGGGCTGTCGCACCTGGAGGTGCGTGATCTCGCGCTGCTCGATCAAGCCGCAACCGCGAACGATCCAGAGTTCCGCCGGCTGGCCGTGCAGGCGTTCGGCCGGTTTGGTGCTCCGGCCATGGCGCCGCGCATCGTGCGGATGCTCGACGATGCCGCGGCGCAGGTGAGGGCGGAGGCTGCCAATGCGCTCGGGCAGGCGATGTCGGGCACGCGATCAGACCTTCGCGAGGATGAGCCGCCCACGGCTGCGGAGGTCACTGCGGCCCGCCTTAGTCTGGAAGCACGACTGGATAACGAAGGCGACGACGCCGTGTTCGCCGTCGTGGTGGCCACGGTCGGCCGCATGCGGCACGACGCGTCTGAACTCAACGCGGTCGAGGATCTACTGATCGCTCGAAGCACAGGCTCACCCGAGCGCTTGTTCGGTGCAGCGGAAGCGTTTGAGGCGTTTGCGCGCCGCAACCCGCGGCGTCCGTTAACCGAAGCCGCACGAGCCAGGCTCAGAGACATCTCGGGCCTCGGCCGGACGAGGACGGGCGGCGACGGAGAGACCTTGGCGCGCCTGCGTCGGCTGGTCATGATGGCGCTGCAGGTCGCGCGTGATACCGAAACCGTGACGATCACTGAGGCGGCGAGCGATCCGGATTGGCAGGTGCGCCGGATTGCGGTGCAGATGATGAATCCAGCAATCGATCGCCTGCGTCCGGCCCTCATCGCGGCGCTGAAAGATCCATCGATGCACGTGCGCATCGAAGCGGTGCGGAGTTTCGCGCGGGGGTTGCCGACCATTCGTGACTGCGGTCCGCTCGTGGCCGCGATGAGCGACAAGGATGCGCTCGTGGCGATGCAGGCGATGGACGGTGTGCTGCCGGCGGCCAACGGTGTGACCTCGCCCTGCGCAGATGTCCCTGCGGCCATTGCCGCATTGACTCCCGTCGCGGACCAGTTGTCGGACTCGGCGCGCGCGGCGACGTGGCATCGTCCGGCGCGGGCGTTGACGACCCTGTCTCGGATCGCGCCGGAAGAGGCTCGAAAACGACTGACCGCAGCAAAGGCCCACGCGGCGTGGCAGGTGCGAGCCACCGCGGCGACCGCCGCGGGCGTCTTGAATGACGGCGCGCTGGCCATCGAGTTGTCCAGCGACGCTGTGGCCAACGTTCGCACGGCGGCGATCGACGCGCTTGTTCGCATGAAACACGCCGAGACGTCGGCGGTCGCAATTCGCGCGCTGGGCGCTGACGATCATCAGTTGGTGCGCGCCGCAGCAAATGCGCTCCGGGCCTCCACACACGAAGGCGCCGTACCCACGTTGTTCTCATCACTGCGACGGCTCACCGCGAACGTGTCCGACACGTCGCGTGATCCGCGCGTGGCGATCATTGAGCGTCTGAGCGAGTTGCTGGGATCAACTCGAGTTGCGGAACTGGCCGAGTGGACGTCCGACTGGGATACCGCCGTGCGGACGACGGCTATCGGCGCCTTCACCGCTGCGAAGGTGGCGGTGCCAGAGCGGCCTCGTCAGTATCGGTATCCGCTCCAGCCGACTGCGCCGGCGTTGAGGGAACTGCTCTCAACACGACAAGCCGATATCGTGCTCGCCGATGGTGGGACGATTACACTCAATTTCATTCCGTCCGACGCACCAATGACCATCGCCAGATTTGTGAGCCGCGCACGTGCAGGTGCCTACGATGGCCTGACGTTCCATCGCGTCGTGCCCAATTTTGTCGTGCAGGGCCTGAGTCCAGGCGCCAACGAATACGTGGGCGACGACCGGTTTATGCGCGACGAGGTCGGCCTGCAGTCACACACGCGCGGGGCTGTCGGCATCTCAACGCGCGGATACGACACCGGCGACAACCAGATTTTCTTTGACCTCGTCGACGTGCCGCGCCTGGACCACGACTACACCGTATTCGCCAAGGTCACCGCCGGCCTCGAACATGTGGACGCCTTGCTCGAAGGTGCCACGGTCCGTCGCGTCGTCATCCGTTGAGCTGCGCTGCTACGACACTGCGGGTTCGTTCATCGTGATGGTGCCGGCGGCGGTGTCGATGGACACACGCGCGCCGACGGGCAGCGTCCACTGCGCGTGACCGTGGCCAATCATCGCGCCGCTCCACGCGGGCACGCCGAGCGATCCGATGTGATCCCGGAAAATTTCCTCGGGCGTCAGTGACGCGAAGCCCTCTCCGGGGGCACACTCCGAGCACGTACCAAACACAAAGCCCCGAAGCTTGCCGAGGATGCCGGCCAGTTTGAGCGACGTCATCATCCGGTCCACGCGATACCAGTCTTCGCCCACATCCTCCAAAAACAGAATCGCATCGTCGAACGCCGGCACGTAGGGAGAACCGAGAATCGCGGTGAGCACGGTGAGGTTGCCACCGAGCAGGCGTCCGGACGCTTTGCCTGGTGTGATGACGCGAATGCGGTTTTCGATCTGCGTGAGGACGTTGCGATCGCTCGTGCCCTTGACGTTCTCGAAGGTCACCGACTCACCTTCAAACAGCACACGACGCACATAGTTCACCGAAAACTCATCCCAACGGCCTCCCGCGTTGGGACCATGGAACGTCACGAGCCCCGTGCGGGCATGGATGCCGTTGAGCAGTGCCGTGATGTCGCTGTAACCCATCAGGATCTTCGGGTTGCGCCGGATGAGATCAAAGTCGAGCAGTGGGAGGAGCCGGGATGTGCCCCAACCACCGCGTGTCGGGAGGATCGCTTTAACGCTCGAGTCGGCGAAAAATCTGTTCAGGTCCGCCGCGCGATCCTTGTCCTGCCCTCCAAGTGAGCCGTGCCGGTCGAGCACATGCTGGCCAATCTTGACCTTGAGACCCAGCCCTTCGAGCGACTCGCGGGCGATGTCGAGCTCCTCCCGCTGGTAGGTAGCCGTGGCCGGGGTCACCAGGCCCACCGTGTCACCCGGCTTGAGGCGAGCCGGTTTGATGGATCCGGGCGTCTGAAGGGCAGGGATGGCAGGAATCAGCAACGGCGCTGAGGCGGCGGCGAGAAAGGTGCGGCGATTCATGACGCGTGAAAGAATAGACCCTAACCCCATGAGACGTCGCGCCTGTTCCAGTCTTTTTGCCGCTGCTGTGGCCCTCACGTGGTCTTTGGCGTGTGGCGCCGCACAGACCTCGCAGGTGCCGGCCGGCTGGCTCAGTGCCGGCGAAACCATTGCCACAGGTGTCACGTTCCATACGTCCACCGACACCACACTGATGGATCCGCCCTCGCCAGTCTCGGTCTCGCTGCTGCGACTGGACCCCTTGAAGGTGCGCCTGTCGAGCCTGCTTTCAAACGACCAGGTCATGTACGCCGAACCGGTCCTCGAAATGGCGTCACGCGCCAACGCGGTGGCGGCGGTGAATGCCGGTTTTTTCAACGTGAACAACGGCGAGCCGGTGGGCCTGCTCAAGGTCGCCGGCGTCCTTGTCAGCGACACCCCGGTGACCAAGGGTGCGGTGGGGATCTGGTCGCCGGAAGCCGGGCGGACCGAGCTGGCATTTGATCAGATCAGCGCCCGTGTGGACCTTCGCATCGGCGATGAAGCGACGGCCGTGGCGATGGGTGTGGACGGCGTGGACACGACACGCGCACGGGGCAAGTTGATGCTCTACACCCCGAAGTATCACGAACACACCGACACGGCCGGCAACGGCGTCGAGTGGGTCTTGCGCGGATCGCCACTGAAGGTGGTCGAAGTGCGCACCAACGCCGGCAGCTCCCCGATTCCCAAAGACGGGTTTGTGTTGTCGTTTGGTGGCCTCGAGTTGCCCGCGGAACTCAAACGGCTATCCACCGGAACGGCGGTGTCGCTCGATACCCACTGGGCCACCGTGAATGGACTTGAGTCGGAGCGCATCGGCACTGCGGACCATGTGGTGAACGGCGCCGGATTGTTGCGCGTGAAGGGCCGCCGCATCACCACGTGGGAGATCGAGCGGCTCAGCGGACCAAATTTTGTCGACGCGCGCCATCCGCGCACGATGATTGGCGTCGATCGCCGCGGCGACATCTGGCTTGTCGTGGTTGACGGCCGTCAGGCGGCCAGCGCAGGCATGTCGTTTGGCGATCTCCAGCGTCTCGCCGATCGGCTGCAACTGACCGATGCGCTCAACCTTGACGGCGGCGGGTCCACCACAATGGTGGTCAAGGGCAAGGTGGTGAATAGACCTTCCGACGCGAAGGGCCCACGCGCGGTCAGCGATGCCATCGGGATCACGCTTCGATGATTCGGACCCCCGCGGGACGCGCCGCGCCTCCCCCTCTCGTCGTTTTCTGACGCAGACGTTCACCGGAAAACCGGCAGGAGCACCGGGCACCGTCTTTCTCTATTCCAATCTCGGGTACGTGCTTGTGGCGTCGATTCTCGAGGAGCGGACCGGGAAATCCTGGGATGAATTGGTCCAGTCCGAGGTCATTGAACCGCTCGGTCTCCGGAGTGCCGGTATGGGAGCTCCAGGGGTGATCAATGAGCTGACCCAGCCCCGCGGGCACCGGGAGGGCACCACGCCCGTTGAACCTGGCCCGTTTGCTGACAACCTGCCGTATCTGGGCCCGGCCGGCCGCCTTCACATGTCTCTGGCCGACCTGGCCCGTTGGGGCCAGGAGCACCTGCGCGGCGCGAGGGGGACGGACGGCGTGCTCCTCAAGGCCGCCACAATGGCACACCTGTATCAACCGCACCCGGATGGGCCCTACGCCCTGGGCTGGGTGAGTGAACAGCCAGCGGGCGGGCGTCCAATCATCTGGCACAACGGGTCCAACACCATGTGGCACGCGATTTTGATGCTGGACCCGGCAGCCGACCGGGGGATTGTGTTGACCACCAACGGCGGGGTTGGCGCGGCCAAGGTCCTGAACCTGACCGCTCGGACCTGGCTCCAGCAGGCACCGTCTGTACACGCCGTGCCATATAATTGATGTTGATCGATGAATTACTACATCGCGTTTCTTCGTGGCATCAACGTCGGCACGGCCAAGCGGATTTCGATGGAGGACCTCAAGGCCCTGATCGAGCGTCTCGGGTACGAAGACGTCCGGACCGTGCTGAACACTGGCAACGTCGTTTTTCGTGGGAAGAAGGCCGCTGAGCGGACGATCGCCGATCGCATTCAGGAGGCGCTCGAGGCTCGGCACGGATTTACGTCCAACACCCTCGTGATGACTGCCACCGACCTGGACTCCATCGTCCGGGAAAACCCGCTCGGCAAAGTCGCCACTGATCACGCCAAATACCTCGTCGGCTTCGTGCTCGACCCGAAGGTGCTCTCAGCGGCACGGCCAATGACGACGCAGGAGTGGGGCGATGAGAAGGTCGCTGTTACGAGCCGTGCGACCTACGTCTGGTCTCCCGGTGGTGTGCTGGCGAGCAAGGCGCTCAAGGCGCTGGATGCGGCCGGCAAGGATCTGATCACCACCCGCAACTGGGCGACCGTCCTCAAGATTCAGGCTGCGACGCGCGTCCGCGAGTAGTCATGGCCGAGACATCGCCCGGTCGCCGATGGGTTCTTGAGTCGCCCGAGGCGCACTGGCGCGAGCATGACGGTCGGCAAGTCGCCTACTGGCGCTCGCGGCCCGTTCAGGAACGCCTCGCTCAGGCGACTTGGTATCGAGTGCGAGTATTCGGCGCACTGGACGCGTACCCTCAACCGCGATCATGGCGCTTCCTGCCCCCTGGCGAAACTGAGTGACCACCGAACCTCGCCCGGTTACACCCGACTTCGAGCGGTTCTGCGCCTGCCTCAACAAGTACGACGTGGACTACATCGTCGTTGGCAGCGAGGCCGTCGCATTTCATGGCGCGCCACGATTCAGCGCCGACTTCGATACATGGGTACGCGCCACGCGTGGGAATCTATTTCGTGTGATGGCGGCTCTTGAGGCCTTCGGCCTCTCTGATCTCGCACGCGAGATCGACCCCGAAGCTTGGGCGAAAGCGAGAGGTGTTGGACCCCGGGGGCCTGGCTCCACCAGCCGACCGGGTCGCTCATACCGTAGGCCAGCCCGCCCAGAGACAGCACGTCGTTCGCGCGCGTGCCAGGCACGGGCCGTCTGATGACCGAGTCGTTAGACCACGAGCACCGTCACGGTGGCTGCGGCGGTCACGGCGGTCAACACAAGCGCCGTCCACCAGGTGGCACTGCGCCGAGCTGTCCGCCAGGCAGATTTCAAGTGACCAGCCACACCAAGCTACCTCCGCTCCGGAACCCACTTGCCGTTGTCGCAGCGCTCGAAGTATTTCTCGACTTGTCGATACAACCCGGATTCATAGGCTTCCTTGTGGGTGCCAATGCAATCCTTGCCCGGTGCGGTCGCTGCAGCCTTCGCGTCTCTTGTGCCGTCGGCTGAGGAGGCGAGCCACCGATTCCCCCCGTCGCAGCGCTGGATCTGACCGTTCACCTTCCGCATTGCGTCCTTGGAATACTGAGAACCGGCTTCATCCAGACACAGGCTCGGATCGGGCGCCGGTCGCCCGCTGCGGCCTTGCTGGGTGGTGTCCGCCTCCACGAGGCTGAGGCCACCGATCACCAACGCCGCGCACACCAGGCTGAATTCAAGATGTTTCATGACCTCTCCTTTGACGCCTGGCACCCTTGGCGAGTCTGCAAGGTGCCGATAACGATTCAAAATCGGCAACAGTATTGCCGATTTTGTCGAAATTGCTCTTCGAGTGTCGACCCGCAAGTCGAATGAGCCGAAGCTGAAGCTTCAGCCCCCATTTATCTGGCGAGTTCTCGGCTGATGCTGGCGATGAGCGCATCAGCCACTTTCGAATCCTGAATCCCGCGCGTCAGCACGACGAGCACGTACGGGCGATTGGTGTAGACGATGCCTGCGTCGTGACGGATGCGGGTGATGGATCCTGTCTTGTGCGCGACCGCAGTTCCAGGTGGAAGGCCCGCGGGAATGCCGGCCACGAATTTTTGCCGCTTCAGGATGTCGATCATTTGCGCTGACGCAGCCGCGTTCACAGCCCGACCCTTGCCGATCGCTTCAAACAGCGTGAGCAGTCCACGCGCAGTCGTCGTGTTGTTCTTGCCGGCGTCAAACGCCTTCTGATCCTCCACACCGCGAAGCACCTGCATGCCGGACGCGTCCATCTTGTCGACCGTCGCCTGCACATTCTTTGCGCCGAGGTGTTCGATCAAAATATTGGTCGCCAGATTGCTGCTCACGGTGATCGCCGCTTCGACAAGGACGCGGAAGGAGAGCCGCGTGCCCATCGCTTTGTAAATCTCGCCATCGGAGTCTTCCGTGGCCGAGAGGATGAACGGCGTTCCGTCGTGAATGCTCGTGAACTGGTTGGTCACGAGCACGGTGTCGTCGAGCTTGCGTTCACCGGCCTCAATCTGCCGGAACAATTCGATCATCACCGGCACCTTCATCGTCGATGCGGCGTGGAGCCGAAGGTCGGAGTTGATGAGGATTTCTTCACCGGGTTTTGCATCAAGCGGCCGCCACGCCACGGCCACTTCGGCACCCGAGGCCTTGATGAGGCGCTCGATCTCCGCGCGCGCGGCGCCCATGTCCTGGTGGCTGGCTCCGTGCACGCCAGGGGTGAGGACCAGCAGAGTGAACAATCCGGAGGCAATCAGGCGTTCCATGAGGGAAATCCTACAATGAGAGTCGCATGGAAGGTTTGACGACCCTGCTCTCGCAGGCGCATCCCGTGGACCGCGAGGTCCTGCAACTCTGGGCGCACCCGCGCTTCACCGAACCGGCGCGGCGGGCGCTGTACGGCTACCGCTATTGGCCGCGCGTGACGGCAGCAGTGCTGTCGAGCGTCAACAAGGCCGCCGCCCCTCACCACGCTGCATTTGTCGACCGGGTCCTGAGGGTGGCCGAGGCCGCGACGCGCACCGCGCGGGTGGATGCCGATCTGCTCATTGGGATCGCGGCAGCAGCGATGGAATTGCATGACCGCCTCGGCCCGGTGGCCTTTGCCGCCACGTCCGGCGACGGCCCCCTGTCAGCCGCCGCGCTGCTTGAAACTCCCACCATGGTGCTGCGCCGAAGGGCGCGCAACAGTCCGGAGGGCCTCCTGAGCGGCCTTCCAGGCGCACGGCGCCGCTGGTGTATCACGCGGGAGCCGGATCGGGATGACAACTACATTGTGGGAGACGGTGACGTCCTCGCCCCATGCGACGGCGGTAATCACGAGCGCTGTGAGGTCGGGATCGTGGCCGGCGCCGATCGGTTGTCACCGCAGACCGAGCACGAGCCGTTTCCGATGATCCGGCGCGCTTGCGAGACGAAAGTCTTTGGCCGGGTGTCGCTACTTGCCGCCCCTTAGCGCCGCCAGTTCGCGATCAATCTGCTGTTGAATCTCACGCTTGCGGATCGCTGTTTTTGCCTCGGAGAGCTCCTTGTACAGGCGCTTGACGGTCCAGACGGCGGCGTAATTCACAAGGCCCCACTCAAGCGTTTCGATTGCCCTGATTCCCCCTGAGCTGTTGAGGTATTTCGGCGTGACCATCTGCAGAAAATCCTGGTGGGTCATACCGGCGCCGGGAACGGGGCCGTGAAACAGGTTGAATCCAAACGTGAGCGCCTTGAAACTCGGCAGCTTTTCCTGGGTCTGAGCAAAAAATCTCAACCGGCCATCGTCGAACCGTTTGGCAGGGATGGGTTGGGCCAGACCCTCGCGAATGCGCCCGAGGTCGACCGACAATTCAGTGGCGGGAGGAGTGGGAGGGGGAGAGGTCTGCGCCCACGCCCGCGACACCAGCCCTGCGTCTCCAGCGAGGAGGAGGAGGATAACTGGACACGCAAGAGCTCGGACGGTCACGACGATAGGACGCAAACCGCCCTCCCTCAGCCTGAAATTGCAAGTCGAGTGCCACCGGCCAGCAGCGACTAGACGGGGACTTCAGTCGATCTGTCCATCGAGGGCACCCCAAGTGTCCCCATCCAGGACCACCAAGGTGTGTAAATACAGGCGCACATCTTCGGCAGGGAACGCGGCCTTGATCGCGGCTATGCCCGCAGCCAGTTTTTCAGGAGCCGGGGCCGGCACTTCCTCGGCGGTGATCAGGCCATTGTCGTGTTCGATGCCGACAGCATCCAGGAACGCCGCCATCAACGGCCGCTCAGACGTGAGGTGATACCCAATCAGCGCGCGCGTTGCCACTGGCTCCGAGACATCGGCCATGTTCGCCAGCATCTTGCTCCGGCGCTCGGCCGGCAACTGCTGCAGGCTCTTGGGCCGAAAGTTCAGCTTGCGGGCGAGTGTGACGATGACCTCAACCTGCTGGTCGAGGCCGTGTTCATCCTCCCAGAACGCCTTGGCTGCGGCCTGGCGCTTTTCGAGGGGCATCTGTTTCCACAACACGGACGGGAGGACGGGCATCCAACAATGTTACCGCTTGACCGGCGGCTGCCGTCATGCCACCGTTGCGCACACCAAAATTTACCCCCGAGGCTCACATGTCCAAGGTCACACGTCGAGAGTTCGCCAAACAGGCCGCCATCACCGGAGCCGGGTTCGTCATCGTGCCGCGTGCCGTGCTCGGTGGCCGGGGGTACCAGGCCCCCAGCGATGTGCTCAACATCGCCACCGTTGGCATCGGCGGCATGGGCGGCAGTAACACCCAGGCCGTCATGAGCCAGAACATCGTCGCTTTGTGCGATGTGGATGATGTGCTCATGGACCGGCGGCTGACGCAGTGGCGCGACCGGATATATCCGATTCCAACGGCCGCAGCGGCTGCCGGGACCGGAGGTGGCAGGCAGGGCGGTGGCGGCGCACAGGCGCCCGCTGGACCGACGTATCAGAACTTCGGCCGCTCCAAGATGCAGATCGCGGCGGATGCCAAATGGAAGCAGGAAGCCGGCGACGTCCATCTGGAAAAATTTGTCGATCAGCAGATGAAGCGGGTCGTGCGGTACCGCGACTATCGCGAGATGCTCGAGAAGCAGAAAGACATCGACGCGGTCATCATCGCGACACCGGACCACATGCACGCGGTCATTGCGTCCAACGCGATGGACCTGGGCAAACACGTCTATGTGCAAAAGCCGTTGTGCTGGTCGGTGCACGAAGCGCGTCACTTGTCGCAGAAGGCGGCAGCGATGCCGAAGGTCGTCACACAGATGGGCAACCAGGGCCATTCGCAGGATGACGCCAGGCGCGGACAGGAATATCTGCAGTCCGGCGTCATCGGCGACGTGACAGAAGTGCACGTCTGGACCAATCGTCCGCTCGTCTATTGGCCGCAGGGGATTCCGCGTCCGAACCCGATCACGGACACTCCGCCCACCAACTGGAGTCACAGCGCGATTCAGCGCCGGCTCGCGGCGACGATGGCGGCAGAGGGGGCGACCAAACCCTCCACGTTGCAGTGGGATCTCTTCCGCGGCGTG
>JBKJTD010000295.1:0-6413 GCA_046590915.1 Vicinamibacterales bacterium | reverse complement strand
GACACCGTGAATAGCGTGATACAGGTTGGAGCGTCGACGTTCCGGTACGGAGACGACTTCATGGTGCGCTTCGCGCCGCGGAGCGTCAGTGTCGCGGCGCCGGCGGCGTTCGTGGGGGACGGACTGGTCGTGCGTTTCCGGCTGCTGAACTACAGCAGGCTAACGTCGCGGAGCCTTGGGCGGACGCCAAGGCGGTCATCTTCATCCCGCAGTTTACTGTGCTGAAACAACTATGGGGTTCGCTGCGACGGGGCCTCGAGGAACGCCCCAGCGCCGACGTACGGCTCGCCAGTGATACTGCACGTGAGACGGCGTGGATTTACGCCGCTCCGTCACTGATTGAGGCGCTGATGGTCGGCGAGGCAATGCCCGCCAGCGAGCTGTATGGCCGAAGTCTGGCGGGTGATCCGCCGCCGTCTTTCGAATTCGACCCGAAGAAGGAAGTCAAAGTCGATATTGCGGTGATTCCCACCGACGTACAACCATCGCTATGACACGTGGGAGAGCAACTGGCTGCACCCACGCGCCGATCACGTGCCGTTCCTCGAGCGACGCATTCCGGTGGTGTTCTTCTTTACAGGTGAACACGTGGACTACCACCGAGGCACCGACACGGTCGACAAGCTCGATCTGGCCAAACTGGAACGCATTACACGAACGGTCTTCGCGACGGCATGGGCGATTGCCGAGATGCCCACGCGCCCTGTCATCGACCGCCCGTGGCCAGAAAAACTGAAGTGACATCTGGTCGCAGAACTGAACGCTGAATATGCATTAGTTGACGTTTCAGATGCATATAAGTACAGTGAGTGTATGCGTACCACCATGATCATTCCGCCGGAGCTTGTTGACGAGGCCCGTCAGGCAACAGGACTGAAGTCGAAGACTGAGACCGTCATCTTTGCCTTGCGGGAGGTCATTCGCCGCAAACGGCTGGAGGAACTCAAGTCGATGTTCGGCAAAACGGATATCGATGTCGACCTCCGTCACGTGCGTGGCCGTGGACAGAATCCGGCGTGATCGTTGTTGACTCGTCGGTGTGGATCGCCGCGCTTCGCCAGCCTGCCAGTGAGGAAGGCGACGTGTTGCGGCAACTGCTCGACGCCGACCTGGTCGCACTCCCCGTGCCCGTGCGCACGGAACTCCTCCTTGGCACCGGTGGTCCCACGCGCGAACGCCTGACGCGCACGCTGGCCGCACTGCCGCTGATCTATCCCACTGACGACACCTGGCGCACGATCGACGCGTGGACGCTCCGCGCCGGCGAGGCTGGCGAACGATTCAGTCTCGGCGATCTGCTGATTGGCGTCCTCGCCACCACCGAGCAGGCACCGGTGTGGTCGCTCGACGACGACTTCCGTCGCTTGGCGAAGCTGGAGCTGCTGACGCTCTACCGCTGACACCAGAGGAGCGTGTGAGAGGAAACGGCCCTTCCGGCCTTGTACAATGTCCCGGCATGTCCGCCCCGTCCGTTGACGCCCTCCGTTCGCAATTCCAGGCTGCGCTTGCGGCCGCCCGCACGTCTGCCGACCTCAAAGCGCTGCGTGATCAGTTTCTCAGCCGCAAACACGGGCTGGTGACGTCGCTCGTCAAGTCCATCGCATCGGCGACGCCCGACGAAAAGCGCTCGATCGGTGCGGCGTCGAATGCGCTCAAGCAGGAAATCGAAGCGGCACTTGATGCGCGCGAAGCCGAGGCGGCGGCCACGGCGCCTCCCAAAGATGCGCTCGACGTCACCTTGCCCGGGCGGCGCCCGCTGCTGGGACGACGCCACCCGTTGACGCAAGTGCGCGAACGGGTGGAAGACATTTTCATGGCGATGGGCTACCAGGTCATCGAAGGACCTGAACTCGAAGACGACTGGCATAACTTCGAAGCCCTCAACATGCCCGCAGAACACCCGGCGCGCGACATGCAGGACACGCTGTACCTGACCAGCCCGGTGCCCGTGCCAGATGGCGGCCGCGTGGCCACGCTGCTGCGCACGCACACATCCGGCATGCAGATTCGCTACATGGAAACGCACGAACCGCCCGTGCGCGTAATTGCGCCCGGTCGCGTGTATCGGCGCGACCAGTTCGATGCCACGCACACGCCAATGTTCACGCAGATCGAAGGCCTGGTCGTCGACGAGGGCATCAGCCTCGGCGACCTGCGCGGCACGCTGAACGGATTCGCCGAGCAATTTTTTGGTGGACGCGTGGCGACACGTTTCCGCCCGAGCTTCTTCCCGTACACCGAGCCGTCCGCAGAGCTCGACGTCGAGTGCCAGGGCTGCGCGGGCAAGGGGTGCAACCTCTGCAAGCAGACGGGCTGGATCGAAATCCTCGGGTGCGGCATGGTGCACCCGGCCGTCTTTGAAGCCGTCGGGTACGACTCTGACAAATACACGGGCTTCGCGTTTGGTGTCGGCATCGAACGCCTCGCCCTGCGCCTTTATGGCGTGGACGACATCCGCATGTTCTACGAAAACGACCTCCGCTTCCTCGAGCAGGTGGCACTGTGAAGACACCTGCATCGTGGATTCGTGAACTGGCAGGTCTACCCGCAACGACGTCTGTCGAAGACATCGCGCACCGCATCGCCGGCGGTGGCTTCGAGGTCGCGTCCATTGAGGGCGACACGATCGACTTCGAAATTACAGCGAATCGGCCGGATTGCCTCTCGGTGCGGGGACTGGCGAGGGAAGCGGCCACTGCGTTTGGGTCGAAGTCCCGGGGCTTGCCCGCCGTAGCCTTGGCGCAGGCGGGTCCAGGGGCCCAGGGGTCCACGCCACCTACGCCACCCACAATCGCAGTCTCGATTGATTCAGCGCTGTGCGGGCGATTCTCACTGGCAACGGCTGACGTGAAGATCGGCCCGTCGCCTAGCTGGCTGGCTGACAGGCTCACGGCCTGCGGCGTGCGCCCGATCAACAACGTCGTCGACCTCACCAACTACGTGATGCTTGAGATGGGTCAGCCGATGCATGCGTACGACGTGACGAAGGTCGCGGGCGCGCAGTTGTTCGCACGGCAGGCGCGCGCGGGCGAGAGGCTCAAGACGCTCGACGGGCAGGATCGCTCGCTGGACCCGTCCATGCTCGTGATCGCTGATGCGATCCATGTCGTCGGGATCGCCGGTGTCATGGGTGGCGCGGGGTCGGAAGTGTCGCAGGGCACCACGTCGATCGCACTCGAGGCCGCGTGGTTCCAGCCGGCCACGGTTCGTGCGACCAGCAAAAAACTTGGACTCAAGACGGAAGCGTCGACACGGTTCGAACGGGGCGCCGACATCGGGGCCACTGCGGGCGCGATCGACCGCGCGCTCCACCTGCTCGAAGAGATTGGCGCCGGGCGCCGCACCAGTGCGACCGCCGACGTCTACCCTGCCCCTGTCACTCGCGCACCAATCGCGCTGCGACCGAGTCGCCTCGCGCGACTCCTTGGCGACACGGTGCCGGCGGCAGACGTTGAACGCATCCTCGGCAGCCTCGGGTTTGAGATCGCATCCGCCCCAGACGGCTGGATGGTCACGCCACCAACCGCACGCGTGGACGTGCACCGCGAAGCCGATTTGATCGAAGAGGTCGGGCGCCACTGGGGCGTCAACCGCATTCCCGCGTCGTTCCCTGCGCTGCGGTCCACGCCCCGGCTCTCTGACTCCGGCGTCTCCCGTTCGCGCTGGATTCGACGAGTGTTGTGTGGTGCGGGGCTGCAGGAAGCCGTCACGTTCACGTTCATGGAAGCTGCGGCCGCCACTCCGTTCTCGGTCGACCCGGCACTGGTGACGATCGCCAATCCGCTCTCGGAAAAATTTGCGGTTCTGCGGCCGTCGATCATTCCAGGACTGCTGGACTCGCTGATCTACAACCGCCGCCGTGGACTGACCGATGTGCGCCTGTTCGAAGCGGGCGCCGTGTTTGCGTCCACCGGCGAGTCGCAGCGCGTCGGCTGGGTGCTCTGCGGTACCCGGGACGGCCACTGGAGCGATGGTCCGGCGTCCGTGGACATCTTCGACGCACTGGGTGTGGCGGAGGTGCTCGCGAGCGGATGGGGCCTGGAAATGACGTCCTCAGCGGTGGACCATGTCCCCGGCTTTGTGCGCGGACGCACGGCCGAACTCCGAACCGATCGCGTCATCGGCAACGTCGGCCAGATCGACCCGGCCATCGCCGAGGCGCGCGGCCTGCCGGCGGGCGTGGTGGTCGTCGCCGGCGAACTTGACCTCACGGCGCTCTCCGGCGACCCGTCGTCGCCGCGCAAGGTCCAACCGCTCCCACGGTTCCCTGCCGTGGTGCGCGACCTGTCGCTGGTGCTCGACGCGTCCTTGTCTGCCGCGACCGTTCGTGCCACTATTCGACAGCCCTCCTGCAGCACGTTGCGCGAGGTGCGGGAGTTTGATCGGTACCAGGGCAAGGGCATTCCGGACGGCAAAGTCAGCCTCGCCTACAGGCTGACGTTCCGGGACGCCGACCGCACGCTGACCGATCGTGAAGTTGATGAAGCGATGGATGTGATTATCGCGGCCCTCCAGCAGGAGTGCGGCGCGACGGTACGAGGACTTTGATGTCACGAACGATGACTGACCTGCAACCCATCGACCGGCTGGAGGACAAAGTCCGCCAGCTGGTCGGCATGATTGAAACCCTTCGCACCGAGCGCACACAGGCGCTCGACTCGGTCGCGCGCCTCGAGCGTGAGCTCGAAGTCGCCAAGACGCGGCTCGCCGAAACGGAAGCCGCCAACGTCGAGGCGGGCTCCCTGCGCGAAGAGCGCGAGAAAATCCGTAACCGTGTGGTCGAGATGATCGCCCACATCGACAAGCTGAACATCTGACCGGTCGATATCTGATCCACCCATGAATGCCCGCGTCGTCACCGTCGAGATCCACGGACAGCGATATGCCGTCCGCAGTGATCTGGATCAGGCCTACATCACGGAGCTGGCGACGTACGTAGATCAGAAGATGCGGCTCGCGGCTGACGAACTGTCGAGCGCGGATTCACTGCGCATCGCAGTAATCGCAGCGCTCAATCTCGCCGATGAGTTGTACCGGTCCCGCGAGGATGGCGCCGGCGTTGAAGGCCGTGTCCTTGAAAAAACTGCGGCGCTTGAGCGCCTGGTGGATGCGGTTCTCAGTGGACAACAGCGAATTGCGGTGTAGTATCGATCTGGCGTCCTGCTTTGCTTGTGATGGTTTCGGAGAGTCGTTTGAGCCGATGCTTTTTCACCAAGTGAGCTGCGATGCCGCGCGGTGTGCATGCCTCCGTGGTGAGGAAGCCTGAAGCGCGGCTCTGAGCGGTTCCACCTGTATCCACAGGTTCATTCGACCTCCCCACACGGCAAAGCGGGGCCATTTTTTTCAGGTCTTCCCCTTGAACATTTCTGATCTGACCGAACGCGCTCTCATCGCGCGTCTGCGCGCGCGTGTACCCGCCTCTCCCGACTGGGTCATCACCGGCATCGGTGACGACGCGGCGGTGCTGGCGCCGGCGCGTGGCATGGTGGAAGTCGTCACGAGTGATGCGCTCGTGGAGGGCATTCACTTCCGGCGCGAGTGGGCGTCGCCTGCAGACATCGGACACAAGGCGCTTGCGGTCAACCTCAGTGACCTTGCCGCGATGGGCGCGACACCACGCGCAGCGCTGCTGTCGCTCACGTTGCCTCCCTTGTTCCCTCTCGACGACTTTGACGGTCTGCTGGACGGCTTCCTGGCGCTGGCCGTGCTGACGAAGACGCCACTTGTCGGCGGCAACCTGACGCGCTCCACGGGCGGTCTGCACATTGACGTCACGCTCACTGGTGCCGTGCGCCCCCGCCGCGTGCTGCGGCGCTCCGGGGCACGCCCGGGCGACCGACTCTTTGTCACCGGGCGCCTCGGCGCCGCCGCTGCGGGTCTCGCGAGGTTGATCGCCTCTTCGGAGCAGCCGGGCTCCGAAGAAATACTCACCGCGCAGCGGCGTCCCTCCCCGCGGCTGCGCACGGGCATTGTCGTGGCCAACAACCGCTCCGCCTCGGCGTGTATGGATCTGTCGGATGGACTCGCCGACGCCGTGCTGCAGGTCTGTGAGGCCAGTGGCTGCGGCGCGGACATCGACCTCGCCACTATCCCGGTGCATCCCGGTGCCACGCGTGAGCAGGCGCTCACCGGCGGTGAGGACTACGAACTGTTGTTCGCCGTCCCCAGACGACGCACGCGCCTCTTCCTCGCGGCCATCACACAAGCCGGCGAAGTGCCAGTGGCCGAGATCGGCGTGTGCACGAAAGGCAGCGAAATCACCCCGATGGGCGAGGGCTTCCGCCACTTCTGAACCCTGGACCGTGGACCCTGTCGGACCGTGGACCATGAGAGCCCCTGTAGTACAGTCCGCGGAAGCATGCCCTGGACCCTGTCCCGTTCGTGGTGGTTGAAGCTGTTTGTCATGGCGCTGG
>JBKJTD010000185.1:0-8642 GCA_046590915.1 Vicinamibacterales bacterium | reverse complement strand
TTCTCTCCTCTGGTGGACACCGACGTTGCCAGACGTTTGACCTACGGTGACGGCTCGGCGGATAATTGTCTGCTTATCGCAATCCCGCGAGACGCCACCGACAGCCAGTCGAAGCTGTGATTCGACCATGACGGGCCATCTGGAGGCCCCTGAACGCAATGGGTAATGTAGACGATACGACCAAGTCCCCGCAGAAGCCGAAACCGGGAAGTTCTGGCTTTACTTCCATGCACAACGACTCCGACATGGACCCGCAAGAATTTGCGCGTCTGATGGATTTGTACGATACCAGCTTCCGCAACCTCGCGGAAGGTGAGGTCGTCAAGGGCACCGTTGTGAAAGTGACCCCGACTGAGATCGTGGTCGATGTTGGATTCAAGTCCGAAGGGGTCATCCCCATCGAAGAGTTCATCGACGAAAACGGCCAGGTGTCTGTCCACCCTGGCGATCTCGTCGACGTGTTGCTTGAGCGCACGGAAGATCGTGAAGGTCACGTGGTCCTCTCGCGCGAAAAAGCCGAGAAGATGAAGATTTGGGACGAAGTCGAGAAGGCCTTCCAGGATCGCAAGGTTGTGATCGGCCGCGTGATCGAACGGATCAAGGGCGGCCTCGCCGTGGACATCGGC
Source organism: Vicinamibacterales bacterium (assembly GCA_046590915.1). Lineage (GTDB taxonomy): Bacteria > Acidobacteriota > Vicinamibacteria > Vicinamibacterales > SCN-69-37 > SYFT01. Next base: position 8,016 of record JBKJTD010000185.1, on the reverse strand, counting down.
GTCCGCGCGTTCCTGCCGGGTTCGCAGATCGATGTGCGCCCCGTGCGCAACCTGGATGCCCTCAAGGGCCAGGAACTGCGCGTGCGCGTCATCAAGGTCAACAAGAAGCGCGGCAACATCGTGTTGTCACGCAAGGCGTTGCTTGAAGAAGAAAACGCCGAGAAGAAGAAGGTCACGCTCGACACCCTCGCCGAGGGCAAGGTGCTGCGTGGCTCGGTCAAGAACCTTACCGACTACGGCGCGTTCATTGACCTGGGTGGCATCGACGGTCTGCTGCACATCACCGACATGTCGTGGGGTCGCGTGACGCACCCCTCGGAAGTGGTGAAGGTCGGCGACGACATCGACGTCATCGTCCTCAAGTACGACCCGGCGACCGAACGCGTGTCGCTTGGCCACAAGCAGCTGGTACCGGATCCGTGGAGCAACGTGGTGGACCGCTACCCGGTCAGCATCCGTGTCACGGGCAAGGTCGTCAGCCTCACCGACTACGGCGCATTCATCGAACTGGAACCGGGCGTCGAAGGGCTGATCCACGTGTCGGAGATGACGTGGTCCAAACGCGTCAAACACCCGTCGAAAATGCTCAACCAGGGCGACCAGGTCGAGGCGATGGTGCTCGGCGTGGATCCGGGCGCCCGACGGATTTCACTCGGCCTGAAGCAGGTGGAGTCCAATCCGTGGAACGAACTTACTGACAAGTACCCGATTGGTTCCAACATTGTCGGCAAGGTGCGCAACCTGACCGAGTTTGGCGCATTCGTGGAAGTGGAAGACGGCATCGATGGCCTGATCCACATTTCCGACATGTCGTGGAGCAAGATCAAGCACCCGTCGGAAGTCCTCAAGAAGGGTGATGACATCGAGGCGCAGGTGCTGAGCATTGATGCCGACAACCAGCGACTGTCGCTCGGTCTCAAGCAGCTGCAGACGGGCATCTGGAAGGAGTTCTTCGAGAAGAACCACGCCGGCGACACGGTCGAGGGCAAGGTCGTGCGCCTCACCAACTTCGGCGCTTTTGTCGAACTGGCCGAGGGCATCGAAGGTCTCATCCACGTCTCGGAGTTTGACGCCGCGACCGGCGGAGAAAAGCTGGAACTGAAGGCGGGCGAAAACTACCAGATGAAGATCATCCGGTTGGTTCCTGAGGAGCGCAAGATTGGCCTCAGCATCCGTGCCTTGAAGGACGACCAGTACCGCGCGGACTGGGAAGCCTACACGGATTCAACCGGCCGTCCCGAGGCGACGCTGGGCGATCACTTCAAGAACCTCAAATAGTTCGAACAGTCCAGGGGTCCAAGGGGCCGGAACATGACCGCGGTAGTGGGGGAACCTGCTCCCGCGGTTTCTTTTTTTCCCGCGAGTAAGATTTACACAGACTCGGTCGGCACGATCCCTGCAGTATCCCTGGCGGACGTTTCCCAAGGGGGGATTGTGATGTTGATGACCATTGTTGCGGTGTTGGTGATCCTATGGGTGCTCGGAATGGTGACGTCGTACGGGGGTGGGCTCCTTCACCTGCTGCTCGTGCTCGCCATCGTCATCATCCTCGTCCGGGTCATCCAGGGCCGAAAGCCCGTGTGACCATGGGCCGAGGCGCTGCCTTGCGACTGTTGGTCATTGTGTGTTGTCTGGCTGCGGCTGCGTGTCACGACGAAAACGCCATCCGCGTCGCCGCCCTGGACTTTGATGGCAACACCACGTTTGCCGACTCCCAACTGCGCATCATCATTCAAACCAAAAAAGGCGCCGGGTGGCCGTGGTCGCGCTGGCGTCCATTCGACGAGGGCATTTTTGAACGGGACCTCGATCGACTCCGCGCGTTCTATCGAGACCGGGGATTTGACGAAGCCATCGTGCGTGCCGACCAGGTGACGCTGGCCGATGATCGAAAGACGGTTCGGATTCTGATTGGCATTGATGAGGGCACGCCGCGCCTGGTCACATCGGTCGTGATCGAGGGCATTGACGCGCTTCCGGTTGAACTGGCCGAGCGCCTCCGCGCGCTCGACACCGGCGTCGACAAGCCGCGCGATATCGCGACGCTCGCCATCCTTCGCGATCGCGGGTTGGGTCTCCTGCGTGACAACGGGTATCCACACGCGTCACTGGAAATTGTCGAAGAGGACGGCACCGCGCCACGCACGGTCGCTGTTCGTGTCCGCATCGTCACGGGCCCCGAAACCCGGTTTGGGGAACTCCAGCTGAACGGCCTTCAGCGGACCAAGTCCGTGGTGGTACGGCGCGCGCTGACGTTCCAGGCCGGTGAGCTGTATCGCGAAAGTGAAGTATTGAAGAGCCAGCGCCGGCTGAATCAGTTCGCGGCGTTTGACTTTGCGCACATTGCGCCGGTGGTCGCCGACAAGGAGGCGATGGCGCCGGTCCTGCCGATGGTCGTGACCCTGGCCGAAGCCAAGCCGCACCGGTACGAGATCGGCGTCGGATACGGCACCGAAGATCGGCTGCGCGGGTCGTTCGAATGGCGCAACGTCAACTTCTTCGGCAATGGCAGTTCGTTTGTCGCCAACGCGAAGTATTCCGCCGTGTTGCGTGGTGCCGGGTTCGGGTACGACCACCCGTATCTGCTCCGCACGGGCGGGACGCTCAGCGCGAACGCCGGCGCCTGGTGGACCAATGAGGCGATCTTCACGTCCCGTTCGGCTGGCGGGCGCGCGACCATTTCCCATCAATTCGGAGCACGCAACGAGATCACGGTTCGGACGAGATATCGCAACGAGTACCTGACCTATCAGGTCCGTCCTGCCGCGCTCGCGGATTTGACGCTGGTGGAGGAACGCATTTCGCTCGGCTTGGACCCGGTGACCGGGCGTGGCAACGGCAACATCGGTGGCGTCGAACTGGCAGTGGACCGCACCGCGGTGGACAACTTGCTCGACCCCTCGAAAGGCACGGCGGTGGCACTGAGTGTTGAGCATGTCGCTCCGTGGTTGGGTTCGTCGTTCAAATACACCGAACTTGGCGCCGAGGTGCGTGGATACCTGCCGATCGGGGGCCGGCTGGGGCTGGCCGGTAAGGCGCGTTATGGGACGTTGTCGGCCGCGGGCGGCAGCAGTGTGCCCTTCTCGGAACGGTTTTTTCTGGGTGGATCGACGAACCTTCGAGGGTGGGGTCGTTACCAGGTGAGTCCGACCAGCGAGGGGGGATTGCCGATCGGCGGCCGGTCCTTCCTCGACACATCTGCGGAAGTTCGTGTCAAGGTCGGCGGCAGTTTCGGTGTGGTGGCGTTTCTGGATGCGGGCAACGTATGGACCGACATCTCGGCGACATCGCTGAGCGACCTGCGGAAGGCTGTCGGCGCCGGGCTGCGGTATCAGACGCTGATTGGCGTCGTGCGCGGCGACTTCGGGTACCAGCTCAATCCGATCGCAGGACTGCGCATCGAAGGCCAGCCTCAGAAACGTCGCTGGCGCCTCCATTTCAGCATCGGACACGCGTTCTGACGTGAGTATCGGCCGCCGCCTCCTCGGGATCACACGGAAGTTTGTGTGGGTGCTACTGGCACTGGTCGTGCTGGTCGGCATTGCCGTGTACGTCATGGTGCGCACTGACTGGGGCCGCGGGCGACTGGTGCCCTTCCTTGAGAGCGGGGCCTCCAAATACATCGACGGCGAACTGGTGATCGGAAGGCTTGAAGGCGGGCTGTTCCGCGGAGCCATTTTGCACGACGTCAAAATCGTGCGCGACGGCAAAGTCGTCCTGACAATCGACCGTGTGACCGGCCGCTACACGCTGAAGAATTTGTTGTCCGATGCCGTGCTGCTCGACGACATCGTCCTGTATTCGCCGCGCTTCACGGTGACGCAGTACCCCACCGAGTGGCGCGTCGAGGGCATCCGGATCCCGAAGGGTGATCCGAACACGCCGTCCACCACGACCGTGACCCTGGACCGCGTGGAAGTTGTTGATGGTGAGATCGCCGTGCGGCCGATCGGCAAGGAATATGACCTCGCAGATGTGGACGCGCAGGTCTCGGTCGCGGCCGCGCGCGACATCAATGTCGAGGTGCAGCGCTTCTCCGCTCGAGAAACACGGGGCGGGCTGGTGGCGACATCACTGACCACGCACGTCCTGTACACGAAGGAGCGCCTCTCGCTCGCGCCCTTTGACCTGCAGACGCCCACCACCCAGGTGCAGGGCTCACTGATCATGCACACGGGCGGTGTCCTTGAAGCCGATCTGAAGAGTGACAGCGTCACCACCACCGACCTGGTGCACTACGCGCCGTTTCTCAAGGGCATCGATCTGAAGCCTGCCATCGACATCCGGTTGGTCGGACCGCTTGACGCCCTGCGGGTGACCGGGCCCATCGACGATCCCGTCGCTGGAGGGGCGACCGTCGATGTGGTGCTGAACACCACCGGCGTGTTTACCGCTCGGGGCAAGGCCACCATGAGGCGGCTTGATCCCGCGCCGCTCGCCCTGCGACCGGATTGGGCTTCACGCCTCACGGGCGACGTACAGTTCGACCTGCGCAACGACCCAGCGCAGCGCGGCATCACCGGGACGTTTACGTCGACGCTCGGCCGTTCCTCATACGGCCTCTACAATTTCGATCATCTCTGGACGAAGGGCGCGCTGACGCTGCAAGGGGTGAAGACGGCATTTGAGGCGTCCGTCTACGGTGCCAGTTCGACCGGCGATTTGCAGTACGACAATGCCACGTCAGTGACGACCGTCGTTGGCCGGCTGAAGGGCGGCAATGGGGCGCGCCTTCCGAAGTTCCTCGATCTACCGCTGCTCGAAAGCAACGTCAACGGCACTTACAAGGTGGTCGCGCACACGCCGCGGATATGGACGCTTGAGAGCGTCCTCGGCGCGTCCACCCTTGAAGGCGCCACGATTGCGCCGGGCATGATTGCCAACATCAGCCTCGCGGATCAGGACGTGAGCTATGTGATCAGGGGCACGATGACCGACGTGGATCCCAAACGGATGACGCCGAAGCTGATGGATGTGCCCGTCGAGATTCCCTTCGAGTCGGTGCGTGTCTCCGGCTACATCGATGTTGAAGGCGGCGGCGCGGTTATCGCGCCACTGACGGATCACAATGCGAGGTTCTCCGGCACGCTGGATGCCGACGTGGACGGCGCGTTCCTGCGCGGTGTCGTCATCTCCGGCGCACTCGCGTCCCGACGGTTGACCATGACCGCGGAAGGGGCCGGCGCCGGCACCTGGGATCGTCTTGCGAAACTGGAAGGCGCGGGCATCCGACCCGACGGTACTTTCAAGCTCACAGTCAACGCGCCCGATGTCACCGCGCCGTTCAGTCCCACCTGGGCCGACGGCGACCTGAGCCTCGCGCTCGGGGCCTCCAAGTTCTACGGCATCGACGTCACATCCGCCACGGTCTCTGCTACCGCCACAGGCGGCGTGATCACGTTTGCCAAGAGCCACGCCAACGGTCCTCTGGGCCGGCTCGATCTCGACGGCATCCTCGGGATGGCCGAGGGCGGCGTGTCGAATCTTTCCTACATCGTCGACATCGCGGATTTGTCCCTGCTGCCGAAGGATCTCGGGATCGTCGCCACAGGACAGCTCCGCACGGAGGGGCGGCTGACGGGCTCGTTCAGCGATCCGGTGGCGCGCGGCACCGCCGTCGCGTCGACGTTGTCGATGAACGACATGTCGGTACTGAACGCCGACGGCACCTACGAAGTACACCTGCCCGAATTCCTGTACGAGCGGATGACCGGCGTGGCCGATATCAAGGGCACGTTCATCGAGGCCGGCGGACAGTCATGGCCGCGGGCGGCGATGAAGGCCACGTTTGATTCGAAACGCGCCGACGTCACCGCGTCGATTGAACACGAGCGCGCGACCCTCTCGTTTACCGGTGGCGTGACCACGCTCGACGGTGATGTCGTCGAGGTGTCTGCGACGAAGTTCACGCTGCAGATGCCCGGTGAGGCCTGGACCATGCAGGAGGGCGGGACAGCCGTTGCGCGAATTTATCCGGAGCGGTTGACGATTGACCGGCTGGTGCTCCTGAAGGGCACCGAGCGCATGGTGTTTGAAGGCGGCCTGCCGTTCACCGCGACGGCGCCGCCGACGACGGATCAACTCAAGGTCGAAGCAACCGGCGTGTCAGTCGCCGTTCATCACGACGTTCCTCGGGGAAGAGCGCGTGACGGGCGTCTTGAACGGCTCCGTGATCGTGACCGGCGCGCTTGACGACCCGCTGGTGAAGGGCACGTTCGCAATCACCGAAGGCACCGCCGACAAGATTCCGTTCAAGTCCCTGGGAGGTACGGTCTCGATGTCGGCCGGCATCACCACCATGGACATCAACCTCGATGCCGCGGAGCGGGGAACTGCGTCGGTGAAGGGCAGCATGCCCGTGGATCCGGACGCGGCAGGCATGGACCTGACCGTCGTGGCGAAGTTGACCGACGTCGGCGTTGTGGCGCCCGCCATCCCCTACATCTCCAACGCGACCGGCGTCGCAGACGCCAACCTGCGGATCACGGGCAGCATGACGTCGCCCCAGATCGACGGCTTCCTGGCGATGACGGACGTGAAGTTCGAATCGCCGGAGACGGGCGTCTTCTTCACCGGTCTCAACGCGTCGCTGAAGGTCGAGAAGTCGATGCTGGTGGTCGAAAAATTCACCATCCAGGATGAAGACGGACACCTGCTGCGCGTCAACGGCCGGCTGGACGTGCTCCGTCGCGGCTCGTCGGGAGACGTGGACCTCCGGATTGTCGCGCAGGACTTCAAGCTGCTCGACAACCAGTTCGGTGAACTGACCGTCGACCTGGACCTCACCGGGGCGGGCACACTGACCGCGCCACAGTTGATCGGCGCGATCAAGATCGAGCGCGGACGGTTTGAAGTCGATCAGTTGCTGCAGCAGTTCCTTCCGTCGACGGCGTACGTGTCAACGTCGCCATTCTCGACGCCGGTGACTCCCAAGCCCGGCACCGATGCCCCCCCTGCGCCGGTGACGCCGTCGATGTTCAGTGGCGCCGCGTTGACCATCGACCTCCAACTGCCCGACAACGTCATCGTCCGTGGCCGTGGACTCCAGACCGACGACGGCCCAATTGGGTTGGGCGACATCAACCTGACACTCGGCGGCACACTGCAGGTCGTGAAGGCGCGCGGCGGGGATCCGTCGCTGATCGGTGAAGTCGCCGTGGTGCGTGGGTCCTACGACTTCCAGGGGACCCGGTTCACGATCGAACGCGGAAGCCGTCTGCGCTTCCGGGGAGACGACTACACCAACCCGTCGCTCGACATCACCGCCATCCGCGAGGTGTCCGGCGTCGAGGTGCGGGCGCGGATCTCGGGCACTGCCGCCGTGCCGGTGCTGGCGCTGAGCAGCGTGCCGACACTCGACCAGGGCGACCTGCTCGCGATGGTCGTATTCAACCGGCCGATCAACCAGCTCGGTGGTGATGAACGCGTGGCGCTTGCTGCGCGTGCGGGCAGTCTTGCGGCGGGTGCGGTCACCGGCCCTATCGCCGATTCGGTGGCGCGGGCGCTCGACCTTGATGTCTTCGAAATCCAGACGTCCGAGTTCGGGCTGACGGGAGCGTCGGTCACCGTCGGCCGTCAGATCGGCGATCGCCTCTTCGTCGGGTTCCGGCATGAGTTCGGCGGGGAAGGCACGAACCGGCTGACGTTTGAGTACCGGCTGACCGAATTCCTGCGCTTGGTGACATCCGTGGCTCCCGGCGGACAGCCGGCCAAGCGCACGGCCCGCACCGAAACGGCGGGAATCGACCTGATCTTTGTCATCAAGCGGTAGCCAGTCGGTTTGACCCGCACGCTGTAACTCGTGGATAATGCACGAGTTAGCCAACATGACCAAAGCCGAACTCGTCGAAGAAGTGTCCCGGGTCTCGGACCTGACCAAAAAACACTCCGAGCTCATCGTGGACAGCGTGTTCCAGAGCATCGTCGACGCGTTGCATCGCGGCGAGAAGATTGAATTGCGCGGGTTCGGGAGTTTTCGGCTCCGGCAGCGTGAGCCGCGCAAAGGGCGGAACCCCA
>JBKJTD010000148.1:0-2811 GCA_046590915.1 Vicinamibacterales bacterium | reverse complement strand
GGCTCGTTCAGCCAACATGGCTGCAACAGCGCGCCTGATCGCCTCCGCGCGTGAGATTCCCTCGCGTCGACACCAGCCGTCCAGACCGGTCAACTGTTCTTCCGGAAGCTCGATAATCGTGCGCATGATGCCGTCATCATATCACGTTATCATCAGGCTTAAAGGTATAGGCGAAAGGCCAAAGGTACGGAGTACGTCTGTACCTTCAACCTCTGGCCTTTCCCCTTCTACGTGTCCCAACGCGCCAAGTCAGCCAACGCTCTGGCGCTGGTCGCAAGTTGCCGCTCGCTCTTGCTGCGAGGCGGCGCGTCGAGCGGCGGCATGATGCCGAACGTGATGTTGGTCGGGTTGTAGTGCGCGGGATCGGCGTGGGACACGTAATACGCGAGCGCGCCAATCGCGGTGGTCCTTGGCGCAGGTTTGGGCTCTCTTCCAAGCGACATCAGGGCCGCGTTGCGGCCGGCGATGAGGCCGGAGGCCGCAGATTCCACATAACCTTCGACGCCCGAGACCTGGCCCGCGAAGAACAGGTCCGATCGCGTGCGCGTCTGCCAGGTGTCGTTCAGAACCGTTGGGCCATTGATGTAGGTGTTGCGGTGAATCATCCCTAACCGCACAAACTCGGCATGCTCGAGGCCAGGAATCATCTTCAACACGCGAGCCTGCTCGCCCCACTTCATCTGCGTCTGAAAACCCACAAGGCTGTAGTGGTCGCCCGCGAGTGTGTCCTGCCGCAACTGCACCACGGCATACGCCCATCGTCCCGTCGCCGGCACATCGAGACCGGCCGGCTTCATCGGGCCAAAGCGCAACGTATCGACACCACGGTGCGCCATCACCTCGATGGGTAAGCACCCTTCGAAAAATTTGGTGTTGTCGATATCGTGCCCTTCAGTCTTCTCCGCCGACACAATCGCCTGATGAAACGCGAGGTACTCGTCCTTGGTGAACGGACAGTTGAGGTAGTCGCCTTCCCCGACTTCGTCGGATTGAGGATTGGGAATGGGGGATTGAGGATTGGCCCCACGGAGCGAGCGGTTCCAACGCGACGCGCGGAAGACCTTCGTCATGTCGATGGATTCGGCGAGCACGATGGGGCTGATGGCGTCAAAAAACGCGAGGTGATCGCGGCCGATGAATGCCGCGATGTCCGCAGACAACGCGTCGGACGTGAGCGGACCGGTGGCCACAATGACAGGGTTGTCGGGTGACGATGGGGGGATGGTGGTGAGTTCGCCGCGCTCAACGCGGATACGGGGATGTGACTCGATCGCTGCAGTCACACGATCGGCGAACTGATGGCGGTCCACCGCGAGCGCGGCGCCTGCGGGGACACGGACCTCATCGGCCACACGCATGATGAGCGAGCCGAGCCTGCGCATCTCTTCCTTGAGCAGACCCACCGCGTTGTCGAGTTTGTCGCCGCGAAACGAATTGCTGCACACCAGCTCCGCGAGCCGGTCGGTCTGGTGCACCGCCGTCGGACGCACCGGCCGCATTTCGTGAATGGTGACATCAACACCGAGTGACGCCGCCTGCCACGCGGCCTCGCACCCGGCCAACCCACCGCCAATAATTCGTACGTTACCCACCCGTCACCTCGGGCCGAGATCTACGCCCGCTTTTTCGCCGCGGCCTTCTTGGCAACGGTCTTCTTGGCGGGCGCGCTCTTCGTCGGCTTCTTTCTTGCCGGGGCCGCACCGCGCCGCTCGTCGAGCAGCCTCGCCGCCTGTTCAAGAGTCACGTCTTCGATGGCCGTGCGTTTTGGCAACGACGCCTTGGTCGTCCCGTCCGAGCAGTAGGGGCCATACCGCCCATCCTTGATCACGATCGGCGCACCAGAGACCGGGTCGGGACCAAGGGTCTTGAGTGGGGCCTGTGCGGCGCCACCTCCGCCTCGCCGGTAACTCTTGGGTTGCGCGTAGATCGCGCGCGCTTCGTCGAGCGTGATGTCGAACAACTGGTCCTCGGTCTTCAGGTTGCGATAGTCCGGCTTGGGCGCGTCCGGAATCTGCTTCGCGAGATACGGACCAAAACGGCCCAGGGCCGCGGTAATCGGATTGCCGTCCACGTCGTTGCCCAGGTGCCGTGGCAGCGACAGCAGCTTGAGTGCCTGCTCCAGCGTGACTGACTTTGGGCTCATCGACTTGAGCAGGGATGCCCGCTTGGGTTTGGGTCCCTCTTTACCGGGGTCGATGCCCAGCTGCACGTACGGGCCGAAGCGACCCGTGCGCAGGAACACCGGTTCACCGTTGCTGTCGTGACCGAGCGGCTCCTCGGCCTGGCTCGCGGTCGCAATCAACTCGGCGGCCTTCTCCATGGTGATTTCATCCGGCGCGAGCCCCTCAGGCACACTCGCGCGCGACTCACCAAATTCGATGTAGGGTCCAAAACGGCCCACACGCAGATTGAGTGGAATGCCGTCCTTCATCCCCAGCGGGATGGTGCCGATCACCTTGGGATCAATCGCTGTCGCGCGATCGTTGACGATGGCGTGGAGGCCGGGTTTGGAGCCGTGGTAGAAGCGCTCGAGGAAGGTATTGCGCTTGAGTTCGCCCCGCGCAATCGCGTCGAGGTCGTCCTCCATTCCGGCCGTAAAGGAATAGTCGACCAGCGCCGGTTCAAGCGCCGTCATCAGGTGGACCACTGCAAAGGCCAGCGGCGTCGGCACCAGCGCCGCGCCGCGCTTGCCCACGTACTCGCGATCAATGATCGTGGCGATGATGCTCGCGTAGGTCGACGGCCGGCCGATCCCGAGTTCTTCAAGTCTCTGCACCAACCCGGCTTCCGTGTATCGCGCCGGTGGTTTCG
>JBKJTD010000071.1:0-13658 GCA_046590915.1 Vicinamibacterales bacterium | reverse complement strand
GTGGCGTTCACCTACATCTTTCCCGTGCGCGCCGAGGGGTTCATTTTTTTGCTGCTGATCGGCATCCTGGCGTGGACGTTTTTTTCGGCCTCGGCGGGCATGGCCACCGGATCGATCGTGGACTCGGGCTCGCTCGTCCGCAGCGTGTATTTCCCGCGGCTGATCCTGCCGGTGGCCACCGTCAGCTTCAACTTGATTCAATACGTGCTCGCCCTGGCGGTACTTCTGCCATTCATGTTCCTGTTCTATCGCCTGGCGCCGGGGTGGTCCCTGCTGGCGCTGCCGCTGCTGCTGGCACTGCTGGCCACCTTCACCCTGGGCGTGGCCCTGCTGATGGCGGCCGCCACGGCCGCGTTTCGCGACGTGCGCCACCTGCTCGACATCACGCTGCAGGTGTTGTTCTGGGCGACGCCGATTCTCTATTCACGGGCCACCCTGCCGGCGGGCCTGTCGCCGGAGATTGGAGGACTGATGATGCTCAGTCCCCTGGCGTCGTTCATCGAAATCGCACGCGCGCTGATCTATCAGGGCGTCTGGTCCTTCCCGGTGTTCTGGGCTGTGGCCATCGCGTACGCGACCTGCGCGTTGCTCATCGGGTTGACGGTCTTCCTGCGACACGAGGAACGGTTTGCCGAGTAAGCACCCCGCCTCATCGTCGATCGTGGTGGGCCTGACGGAGGTCTCCAAGCGATTCACCATTCGGCGCAACAAGGCAGGCTCGCTCAAGGAGCACGCGCTCGCGCTGTTGCACCCCGCGCGGCGGGAGACCCAGGAAGACTTCTGGGCCCTGCGCAATGTCTCGCTGACGATTGGCGCCGGTGAAGCCGTCGCGTTTGTCGGACGCAACGGATCGGGCAAGAGCACTCTGCTCAAACTGATCGCCGGCATCCTCTCACCCACGAGTGGGCGGGTCGGTGTGCGTCGCGGCGCGCGCGTCGGCACGATGATCGAACTGGGCATCGGCTTCCACGGGGAACTGAGCGCGCGCGACAATGTGTACCTCAACGCGGCGATTCACGGTCTCACACGTGAGCAAATCGACGCGGTGTACCCGGAAATCGTGGACTACTCGGGCTTGGGTCATTTCATGGATCAGCCCGTCAAGAACTTTTCCTCAGGCATGCACATGCGTTTGGGATTTGCCGTCTCGGTGACACTGCAGCCCGATGTGTTGTTGCTCGACGAGGTCTTTGCGGTCGGCGATGCGGACTTCCAGCGCCGGTGCCTGCAGACGATGCAGGAGTTCCGCGCGCGGGGTGGGACGTTGTTGTTTGTCTCGCATTCGCCGGATGCGGTGAAGCAGATTTGCCAGCGCGCCGTGGTGCTCGATGCCGGGGCTGTGGTGTTTGACGGCGGCGTGGATGAAGGCCTGGGTGCGTACGCGGCACTGGCGGCACAACACGGGGAACTGCTGCCAGGCGCGACCACCCGCGGGGTCCCCGGCGGAGCGGGCCCCTGGCACCAGTTGGCCATGGGCGGCTTCTGGGACGAGATCGGCGACTGGGCGCACGACTTTCTGCGCGCCGAAGGCCTGCTGGCCGATCAGTTTGTGCTCGACGTCGGGTGCGGAAGCTTGGCGGTGGCCAGGCGCCTGTTGCCTGTCATGGCTCAGAGCCGCTACTGGGGCTACGACTCCAGTCGGGAGCTCTTCAATGCCGGTGTCCTCCATGAGCTCAATCCGCGCGGCGTGGACCCGGCACGCGGCCACTTCATCCTCAATGATCAATTTGATCTGAGCGAATGTCCCTACGGCTTCGACATGGCACTCGCGCACTCGTATCTGCATCGTTTGCTGCCCGATCAAGTCGGTCCCTGCCTCTCGGCGGTTGTGGCCCGGCTGGCACCTGGTGGACGGTTCTACCTCGCCGTGGGTCCCGCCACGGAGGCGGGCCATCGTGGTCCCATGGGGCAACTGGTTGAACAACTGGCGCACACCATCGGCGTGCCGATTCGCCTCTGCCCGCAGGCCGGACATCCGCGGGGCGATGAGATGATGGTGATCACGAAGCCATGACACCCGATCCGGCGCAGGCACTCGCCGAGCTGAAACACGCCTACGACACCCTCTCACGCGAGGCCGAATTGCTTCGTGCCGAAGCCGCCGACACCACCCGCACCTTGCTGCAACTGCTCGATGACCAGCGAGCGACGCTCGACGATGCGGCGGCGATCGGCGCGGCGGCGGCGGCGATTCGCGCCAGCAACTCCGCGCGGTTTCTCAACGCGATAAGCCGCGTGCGCCTTCGGCTGCGCAGCACACGCATGCGATGGCGTGCGGCATCGGCGGCACGGCGGGCGCAGCGACGTGTGCTGTCGGTGCCGCCGGCGGTGCAATCGGCGCCCCTGGGCGTCAACGTCACTGGATACATCAGTGCGGAAAGTGGACTGGGGGAAGCGACGCGGTGTGCCCTGCGTGCACTCGAGCGTGCGGAGATCCCATTTGCCCTCAACAACATCAAGGGGCCGCAGCGCACCGCCGACTCGACCTTCAGCAGCTTCACCGAGACCGCGCCCCACCCGTTCAACCTGATTCATCTCAATGCCGACAACATGGAGTGGATTGCGCGACAGCGCGGACCGGCGTATTTTGCCGACCGCTACTCCATCGGGTACTGGTTCTGGGAGCTCGAAACCTTCCGTGCCGACTGGCTGCACGCCTTCGAACACGTCAATGAGGTGTGGGTGGCCACGGAGTTCACGCGCGCGTGTGTGGCCGCGCATTCGCCAGTCCCGGTGTTGCACATGCCCTTGGGCATCCGCACGCCGGAGCCCGGCCCCTACGGGCGCGCGCACTTCGGGTTGCCGGACGCGCCGTTTATCTTTCTCTACACGTTCGACGTCTCGAGTCAGATGGAGCGCAAAAACCCCATGGCGGCCATTCGCGCGTTCCGCCTGGCCGGGTTCGCGCATGACGAGGCGGTGCTGTTGCTGAAGTTCACCAATGGGCACACCGACCGCGCAAGTGTGCGGCGGCTTGCGGAAGCGGCCTCCGGTCTGCGCGTGGTGTTTCTGGAAGGTGCCCTGACGCGCCCGGAGGTCAATGCCCTCATGCAAGTCACCGACGCGTGCCTGTCGCTGCATCGCGCCGAAGGGTTCGGCATGACGATCGCGGAGCAGATGCTCCTGGGGCGTCCGGCGATTGCGACCGCGTATTCGGGCAACATGGATTTCATGACACCGGAGGTGAGCCGTCTTGTGGCCGGCCCACCGATTACGCTCACACGCGACCACGGCCCGTATCTGCGCGGCGCGGTGTGGGCCGACCCCAATCCAGCCGAGGCCGCCACACACATGGTGGACCTGGTACGCACTGAGGGGCTGGCCGCGCACCTGGGGGCGCGCGGACGTGAACACGTCGGCCGCGTGCTCGACCCGACCCGCACCGCCGCGTTGATGGCGACGCGCCTTCGCCAAATTCAGTCGGGCCAGATCCGCGTCGGCGGTGTGGCCCCGTCCCCCGGCACTCCGGATCCCGCCTACACATGAGCACCTCGCCCGATCCCCACGAGTTGGAGACGCGGCTTGCCGCGACACGCCACGAAATCCGGCGCGCGCGGTTGCGCGCGGCTGAACTCATCGACGGTGCCCATCGCAAATCGGTCACCGCACTCGACGATTTGATCGTTCTGCGCGACGATCCTGATCGCCTCTGGCTCCTGCGGCAGCGCAATCGGCTGCTGCGACCGTTCCGTCTGGCTCGACATCCGGCGCGTGCGCTGCGCAGCATCGGCGAACGCGTGGTCATTGCGTTGCAACTGCATCGACTTGGCCCGGCCGTCGAGCACATATGTTATTCGTCGGCACCGTTACGGGGAATCGTGCCTGCCGTGCAGCACACCGATCAGCCCTCTGCGGGTGATGCCATCCGGTGGATGGGCGGAGTCGCGGTCCACGGCGTGACGCGACAGGCGCTCTTCGCTCACCCGACGTCCACGATCGTGTGGCACGTACCGGTGCTGCGACCCGCCAAACTAGTGGTCTCGTGCGCGCTGGTCCCGGCGGTCGCCCGCCAGAACTTCGACGGCGTGGTCTTCTCCGTGAGCGCCGGCACTCCCGGATCACCGGCCGCAGCCACGGCGTCTCGCATCCTGCGCCCGTCCCTGGTGCCGGCCGATCGCTTCTGGCGGTCGCTCACGCTGGACGTCGCCGCGTCGCCGGGCGTCGACACGGTCATCACGGTCACCACCAGCCTGCTCGAGGGCGCGGTGCCCGACTATGCGTGGGCGCTAGCAGGTGAACCACGCCTGCTGTGGCGCCGCAGCCTCTCCGAGATCGGCCGTCTGATTCGCACGGTACTCGCGCGTGACGGCTGGCGTGGCGTGCTTCGTCGTGTCTCGCACGGAAATCCGGCCGCTGACACGCAGGCGGACTACCGGCGCTGGGTCGCAGCCCGCCCGGTCACCGACAGCGACCTCGACCTGCTGCGCGTCGAAACCGCGACGCTGCCCCACCGGCCCACGTTCAGTGTCATCACCCCGGTCTACAACACGGAACCGCGGTGGCTGCGCGACTGCATCGAGTCTGTGCTCGCGCAGGCGTATCCCGATTGGCAATTGTGTCTGGTGGATGACGCCTCGACCCGGCCCGAGACCAGGGCGGTGCTCGACGACTACGCCGCACGCGACCCGCGCATCTGCGTGGTCCGGCTGCAGCAGAACGGCCACATCTCTCGTGCCTCAAACGCCGGGCTCGATGTCGCCACCGGCGACTATGTCGCGCTGCTCGATCACGACGACACGCTGTCGGCCGACGCACTCGCCGAGATGGCGAAGTTCATTGCCGCCGACCCCACGCTCGACTTCCTCTACAGCGACGAGGACAAACTCGACGAAGCCGGCAGCCGTTGCGATCCGTACTTCAAGCCGGACTGGGCACCTGAACAGTTTCTCAACTTCATGTACACCAACCATCTGATGGTGTTGCGCAAGACAATGGTGGAGCAGGCAGGTCGGTTCAGAGTCGGATACGAAGGCTCGCAGGATTTTGATCTGGCACTGCGCATCATCACGCGTACCTCGCGCGTGGGTCATGTGCCGAAGGTGCTGTACCACTGGCGCAAGATCGCGGAGTCCACAGCGGCAGACGCGGGCGCCAAACCCTGGGCGCTTGAGGCCGCGCGCCGTGCGCTGACCGATCATGTGGCGCGCACCGAGCCGGACAGCCAGGTGCTTGATGGTGCCGCGCCCGGGCTCTTCCGTGTCAAACGGGCCATCAAAGGCAACCCACTCGTCAGCCTCGTGATCACGACCGACGATCGATCCCGCGACGTGCAGGGACGACTGGTCGCACTGCTGCCTCATCTGGTGCAATCGATCGTGCAGAAGACCAGTTACGGCAACTACGAGATTGTCGTAGTGGACAATGGACGGCTCTCGGACAGCACCAGGGACGCGTTGTCGACCATCCCCCACCGCCGGGCGTCCTACGCCATTGAGGGGTCGTTCAACTTTGCCCACAAACTGAACTTCGCGATGCGACACGCACAGGGCGACCATCTCGTGATCCTCAACGACGACATCGAGGTCATCAGCTCGGAGTGGCTGACCGCGATGCTTGAGTACTCCCAAGACCCGGCCGTGGGGGCCGTGGGCGCCCGTTTGCTGTATCCGGATGGCCGACTGCAGCACGTGGGGGTCGTGCTCGGCGTCTGTGGGGTTGCGGCGCACGCCTTTCACCAGGCCCCTGGGCATCATCCTGGATACGCCGGATCGGCCTTCAGCCCCCGCAACTACTCGGCCGTGACCGGCGCCTGCATGATGACGCGTACAGCTGTTTTTCAGCAGCTGGGTGGCTTCAACGAAACCCTCGCGATTGATTTCAACGACATCGACTATTGTCTGCGCGTCCGCCAAGCCGGCTACCGCATCGTCTACACCCCCTACGCGGAGCTGTATCACCTGGAATCAGGCACGATCAGCGACCGGGTCTGGAATCCGGCCGAGACCGAATACATGAAGGCGACGTGGGCATCCGTTCTCGCCCGGGATCCGTACTACAATGAGAATCTAACCCGAGAATTTCCCGACTTCCGTTTACCGGCATGAAGATGATCCGCACGACGTGTCTCGCTCTCACCGTGGCCCTGTGGTTGCCGTGTGCTGTGGCGGCGCAGTCCACGCCCACCAGTCCCGAGCGGCGGTTGGCCGACGCCTGGGTGCTGCTCGCGTCGGGCCAGGCCGACGAGGCGCTGGCGGTCGCTGACGCGATGATGCGCGACAACGTGCTCACCCATCGCGCGCTGCAGTTGGCCGTCGCCTGTGATCTGAAACTCGGCCAGAGCAACCGGGCCCTGGATCGGTACGAAGCGTGGCTGACGCCCAGTCGCCCGGAGGACGTGTACCTGCTCGCACAGGTTGCCCTCGAACGGTTGCGTGCGCTGGCAGTGGTACCCGACCCCATGGTGCAGGCCGACGCGCAAGCGCTTCTGCAGCAGGAGGGCCTGACCCCAGCCGGCGGTCTGCCGCCGGCGACACCAGAGGGGCCAGCGCTCGATGCGGCACTCGCACGAGTGGGCGATCAGCAGGCTGCTGCGCGACTCACCGAACGCCTGTCCGGATCGATGGGCCCGGAAGCCGCGTTTGTGCTGCAAGCGGTCGCCGACGCGCGAATCACTGCGGCCGCTCCCCGCGTGCGGGCGCTGCTCGATTCGCCCGATCCGGCAGTTCGTAGTGCCGCAGCGCAGGCGCTTGGGCGGATCGGGTCATCAGCCGACTTTGAAAAACTGCGAACACTCGCGACCGAGCGCGTGGCTTTTGTCCGTGCGTCAGCCCAGGTCGCCCTCTCGACATTGGGAGACCCGGAAGCAGTCAAGGACATCGACGCACTCCTGCGCAGTGACGCCGGGGAGCTGCGGCTGATGGCGGCCGAAGCGCTGGGGCTCTCAGAGGCGCCACGGTGGTCGCCCTTTATCAGCGAGTTGCTGACCAATGAGAGCCTGCTCGTCCGGGTGCAGGCCGCTCTTCTGCTCAGCCGCGCCGGTATCGATGTCGCTGTCGCCCAGAACACGCTCGCCCAGGCGATCGCCGGTGATAATCCAATCCTTCGCGCCCAAGCCGCCGCGGCGTTTGCCGAAGCGCCCAAACCCGATCCCGCGCTTCTGCGCAGGTTCCTGAGGGATCCCGACCCGCGCGTCCAGATCCGGGGTATCCGTGGGCTGTTGACGATGGTCCGTTAGTGCGACCGTCCGCTGGTATTCTTGAAGAGATAACCGACCGATACGTTGTCTGGTAAAACTATGAACACTCGCACCCTCCGTCGGTTTCTGATGGCGGTCGCTCCGGCGGCCCTGGTCCTCAGCTCGCCCCCCGCGCCGGCGTACGCGCAGGCCACGCCTCAGGGCGACACGTTTTCGGTGCTTGCCCAGCAACCGGGATTCATCCAGCGTCGTCCGGACGTCGCGTATGACGCCACGAGCAACGTGTTTTTGTCTGTGTCGGCGAATCCGAACCTGCGCGGCCGGTTCACGGACGGCAATGGCACGCCGCTGGGCGCGCCGTTTGACATCGATCAGCGCGGCGCCACGCAACAGGTTCCCAGAGTCGCCTGGAGCCCTCACGCGGGCACCCGCGGCGGGTTCCTCGTGACATGGCTCGACTATCAGCAGACCGATCGCTCGCAGATCTGGGGGCGCCTGGTCAGCTTCAGCTCAGGCGGCGCGCCGGCGTTCATTACTCCGGAGTTCCTGCTCTCGGACGCCAATGAAGATGTGCACCCTGAGATGGGCGCTGCGGTGGCCTACTCGACGCAGAGCCAGGTATTTCTCGTCGCGTATCGCGATGCCGTCAACACCGACATCCGCGGCCAGCGGATCACCAACACGGGCTCCAAGACTGGTGCCGAGATTGCCATCACGGCCACCCCCTACTGGGAGGCTGAGCCCACGATCGCCTACAACCCGGACCGCGACGAATTCATGATCGCGTATTTCGCTGAGCCGTCCAATGGTGCCGGACTGGCGTTGACCGTGCCCGTGCGCGCTGGCGACGGCGCGGTGACGCGCGCCCCTGTGGCCTATGGCGGCGGATCGTTCATCACCGTCCCGCAAATTGAATATGACCAGCGGAGCCAGCGATACCTGGCGGCGTATTTTGCGTACCGGCCCGGGGCGGTCTTCGAGGCCCGATGGCTGCGGGCCGACGGCACACCGGACCCCGCACTGGGCATCTTCCCCATTGCCCAGGGGTACGGCTCGTACGACGGGTTCCACATGGTGCGCAGTTCGGTGACACAAACCTATCTGGCGGCGTTTCATGGCCTCGATGCCAATGACGTTGCCGTGGAAATTGGAGCGACGGGCACACCCGGCGCCCCATTTCGCGCAACCTTTTCGTGTCCGACGTGCAGCGGGGCCAACGCCGGTGCGGGCACGGGCAACTTCAATCCGCGCCTCGCGGCCAGCACGGCATCGCCCGAGTGGGTCCTGGTGACGGCGCGCAGCTTCACGGAAATCGTCGGCCACAGATTCCGCGGCACGGCGTCGTCTGGAGGTGGAGGCGGCGCCAACGCGCCAGCCGATACACGCATCGTGATCGACTTGCCGGTCGCCAACTCGACCAACGTACAGCCGTTTGCCATTGCAGGATGGGCACTCGACGCGGGCTCACGCCAGGCCAACACGGGTGTCAACCGCGTCGATCTCTGGGCGTTCCCAGATTCCGGAGCGCCAACGTACCTGGGTTCGCCGACCTACGGCACAGCCCGGCCCGACGTGGCGGCGGCGTTTGGCCACTCCCGCTGGACAAACTCGGGTTACGGCGGGGCCATCCGCGGTATCGCGCCCGGCCGATACACCTTCCGGACCTACGCGTTCAGCACAGTCGCCGGCCAGTTCAACAATGCCGCCGAAGTGGTCGCGTCTGCGACGGCGAACCCGATGATGCACCTCGACCTGCCGACGGCGGGATTGCAGACAACGGTGGGTGCAAGCTTCACGCTGGCCGGATGGACGCTTGATGCCGCCGCCGTATCAGGCACCGGGATTGACACCGTGCACATCTGGGCGTTCAAGGATCCCGACACCAACCCGGTGGCCACGTTTATCGGCACGGCGACACTTGGGGGCGTGCGTCCTGACGTGCAGGCGGCCTTCGGCCTGGGTAGCCAATTTGCCGCCACGGGCTTCAGCCGTAACCTCAGCCTGCCGAGCGTGGGACAGTGGGCCATCATTGCCTTCGGCCACTCCACAGTGACGAACTCGTTCATCGTCGGCGGCGTCAAGCGGGTCGTGGTCCGGTAGTTCACAGCGAGGCATGGAGGGCTGTCCTCCATGCCTCGCTGTGAATATTTCAGTTCTGCACGTAGATAAACCGGCTGCCAATCCCCTGCACCCGGCCCAGCGAGTCGGTCACCCGCCATTCAATCTGATGTAGTCCGTTACTCAGCGTCGTCGTGTTGAGCACAAACGATCCAATCGCACCTCTGCCCTCCGCGATATTCCGATAACTCGATCCGAACGTGGTGGCGATGTCGTCGTTGCACGTGCCGGGTGCGGGAAAATTCGTCCCGTTCGTGCCCCGGCACTGGTTGTAGGTCGGGTTGCCCACCACGACGCCGTCACCAAGCACCTGAATCGTGGAACCGTCAGTCGGAATATTCACCATGAAGAGCATGAAGGGCATGAAGGGCATGAAGGAACGACGGCACGACGTGCGCTTCACAGCGTTGGACAGCCGCCTTTGGCGGCTTCGCGGGGGGAGAGAGACCACGACTGAAAGCTCCTCGTCTCTCTCCCCCCGCGAGGCCGCGGCACAGCCGGGGCCGTCCAACCGGTCGATTCCGTGTCTCTGTCCTTCACGGCCGTCATGGCCCCCATGGTGGACCGCTCTGTTGAACGGACAGCGTCTCTATTGGCGACCGCCCGCGTCGGCCCCGGAATTAAGCACCACAAAAAACCGTGATCCAATCCCTTCCGTGCGCCCCGCCGAGTCCGTGACCGACCACGCGATCGTGTGCAGGCCGTTAGTGAGGGTGGCCGTGTTGAACGTGTACGCCCCAATGGGCGCGCGACCGGCATCCAGGTTGCGGTAGCGCGTCACATTGGCCGTGCGCGTCGTTCCAGTGGCCTGCGGCGTGGCATTGCCAAAAATGTTGGACACGTCGTCTGCACAGAATTGCCCTGCCGGCGTCGGGTTCGCCCCGAACCGGCACTGATTAAACGCCACCTGCGCCACGGGCAGTGAATCGATAAACACGGTCATCGTCGTCCCGTTGATCGGAATGAGAATGTCGCCGCCCTCGCCGCCGGTGGTGTTGCTGTCGGGTGTGAGCGCCCAACCGAAGTTGTCAAGGACGCCGCTCACGGTGGCGCCTTGCTCCGGCGTGTCAATCGCGCCGAAGGGTTTGGCAATCGACGCGTTGTCCATGGTGATCGACGTCGGGGTCGCGAACTGCGGGCTGACCGGATCGGACGACCGGCCGAGCACGTTGCGGTGGCCTTCCATGTCCACGGCCATTGCATAAATCGTCAAGGCCCCCTGCCCGCCGTATGGCTGCCCGCTGGTGACGTTGGGGAACATCGGCGTCAGCATCAGGTAGCCCCAACCGGCACGGTTGTTCTGCGGATACGCCGAAAACGCCGACTCCACATCCGGCCTCGCGCCGGCCAGAAACGTGGCATCACCCACAAACACCACTGAGTGCCCAAGGATGGACTGGCAACTGGCCGGCGCATCAGCGGCCAAACAGTTGCGGTAGATTTCCACTTTCGAGACGCCGACATCGTCAATGGCCCAGCCGGTCACGCCAATCGCACCCTGTACGCCACTGGCGTTCTGCGTCGGCGTCTCCACCTGGCCGAACGGCGCCGCAAACGACACCGCGCTCGATCGCAGCGACAACGCCACGGTGGCGATCGGAGTGTTACCCGCATTGGACGAGCTCACGGTAATCGTGGCCGAGACATCGGACGATGCGCCAAGCACGTTGCCTGGATTCACAATCGAGACTGTCACCACAGCAGAACCCGTCCCCGACGAGGGGCTGACCTGCACCCATGGCTGATTCGCCGACGCCGTCCATGGAATTGACCCGGTGCCCGTCGTAGTGACCGCCATCGTCTGCGCGGGCGTGAGCGGACTCAACGTGCCTGCCGTGTTGACGCCGGCAAATCTCACGGTCGATGGCGACAGCGCAATCGTGTTGCTGTTGGCGCTCTGCGTCACCGTGTAGGTCACACCCGAAATACGCAACTGCCCCGTGCGTGAGCTCCCGGTCGTATTGGCGGCCACGGTGTAGGACACGGTTGCCGCACCTGTACCGCTCGCACTCCCACTGGTCACGGTGAGAAAACTCGACTGACTCACTGCGCCCCACACACATCCTGACTCGATCGCCAACGCCACGGAACCAGACGACGCGCCACCGGCGACCGACACTGTCGTGGACGCGAGCGAGGCGGGACATGTGGACCACCCCATGTCCTTGAACATGCCGAGCGCGACATTGCCCGGGTGATGAATCGACTCGGCGCTCCCGATCGCGTGCGTCATGAGTGAGTCGGCATGGCCGGCTGGATAGACGCTGTCGTCGAGATGTGAATAACTCGAGCCACCATTCCAGGTCGCAGGCGTATAGAGACGTGCGGTCACGCCGCCATTGGCCGCGTTGGTGGACGTCCCGTTGAAATAGACCCCAGGACCGCGTGGGTTACCGGCGCTGAAGGCCTTTGTGAGCTGCGTGCCGAGCGCCACCGACGGACTCGTAAATCCAGTGAACAGCGACACGCCGTTTTCGGTGACGGTGAACTGGTCGTAGATGCTCGGTCGGCCGCTGGCGACCACCGTACCTTCACCGGACGTGGACGAGACGTCGGCAAAGCCTGCGAAGCCCAACCCGTGCCCAATTTCATGGAGCACGACGGAGACAAAGTCGTACTGCCCCGACGGCGGATTGCCGTCCACTCCGTAGTACCAGTTGGCACTGCTGCTGAAACTCGCCGAGAGTTCGAACGAGGCCTCAGCTGGATCACACCCGCCCGCGCTGATATCACTGCCCGATAAACGGTCCGCCAGTGGATTGGGATACCAGGTGTTGGCCACTGGCGCTCCGGAGAAGTTCGCGTGGTAACACGTGGCGCCGGCCGACCCGAGCACGTTGCTGCCCAGCGCCGCGAATGTCGCGCTGATCCGAATCGGACGCGGGCTTGAGACCAATCCCGCCCAGATATCCACAGCGCGCTGAAAGGCGACCTGTGCGGGCGTGGTGAAGCCGGTGTAACTGACCGCGAACGTCGCCCCGCCGTCAGCAGCGACCGCCGACCATTCGGGGGCAGGCACCTGCGTGTGGGAATCCCACGGCAGCGCGATCAGGGTACAGAGGTGGTGATCATGACCACCGGACTGCGCCCGTGTCATGGTCACACCGGCCGCGGCCAGAGCGACAACCACCACGCTGAGGCGAAAGCGCGGACGTGCGGTCGGCATACGGGAGATTCAGCGAATAAACAGACTGCCCGTGCGTGCGTCTTCCCATCGAGCGGTGCGCTGATTCCACACGTACGCGGTCACGTCGTATCGTCCGGGCACCAGGGCCACCGAGGAGCGCAGTTCAAAGCCGGCTTTTTCGAATGCCGCACCAAACGACGCACCCACGTCGGGCCGATTCACACCCAACGTCGCCTCACCCACCAGCACGGGAGTGCCCGTCGGGCCGACGGCCCAGACATGCACGGCCTCAATGCCCGCCCCAATCCCCGCCTGCGGATCGAGCGCCCATCCGGCCACACGCGCGCAGGCACCTGCGCCGACGCCACACGGCGTGGATTCGACCACATCGAGATGCATGCGGATTTCAGATTCGCCCTCGGCGGCGCGCTGCACAGGGGTCAGAGAAATTTCCACGTCCACGGTGCCGCCGTTCACGCCAAACCGCAGGAGGTACGCGCCGACATATCCCACCGGCGGCGCCCAGGCCCAGCGATCGCCCTGGATCGAAGACCCGATGGGCGCCGTGCGCAATTCGCCATTAGCCACCATGTGCGCCGATGTGACGACGTCTCCAAACAACAACTCGACGCGGCCGAGCGCATCAGGGAGCCGCACGCGGCGGAGGCCATGCGCATCGGCGTCAAGGGTCGTCCAGCTCTGCTGCAGGTTAAAGCCCGTGCGGGCTCTCACGCTCGTTTGCTGGGTTTGGGCACCGACCGCAACCACACCGGCCACAAGCACAGTGAACACGAATGCTGAGACGAGCCCTTGAGGCAGTTGTCGCATGCCCCTATGTCACCATCATCCGGGCCGTTTGACAAGGGCTCTCCGGTGCCGGCCTTTTGTCTGAGGGGAGTCTGTATTTTTTCATTGATGACGGCGACCTTCCGCGGATTCGGCTGTGGTGAACCATAAAGGCCATGAGGGACATGAGGGGCGAGGGGTGGGATTGCCGCCTTCGGCGGCAATCACGCGATCGGAGAGAGGTCACACACGAGAAACGCCTTCGGGTTTCACAGAGGCGTCTCTCGTGTGTGACCTCTCTCCGATCGCGTGGCCCGGCAAAAGCCGGGCCCTCCCACCCCGACTGTCTTTCCCCAACCGCATCATGCCCATCATGCCCATCATGGTGAAACAGCTCTATCGCCGCGACTGATCCGCCCGCTGTTGAGCGTGCCCCATGTCACCACCATCCGCCCGAGCGATTGGCGAGTGTCACGGTCCTCTCGCCAAGCA
>JBKJTD010000358.1:0-4109 GCA_046590915.1 Vicinamibacterales bacterium | reverse complement strand
CCCAGTGCTCGCTCTTGTTATCGTCGCCGGCTGTTCACCCGCACCCGAGCGACCCACCGTGCCCGCTGGCGCCAAAAGCTCGGGCGGCAAACACGCCGTCATCGACACCGACAAGGGCCCAATCGAGCTGGAGTTCTTCGGTGATGAATCGCCCGTCGCGGTCGAGAACTTCCGCCTGCTCGCCGAACATGGCTACTACAACGGGCTCACGTTCCATCGGATCGTGAAGGGTTTCATGCTGCAGGGCGGCGACCCGGAGGGCACGGGGATGGGTGGCGAAAGCGCCTGGGGTAAACCCTTTGCGGACAACATCGCGGACAGCTCGCCGCTGTATCGCACCGGTTATCGCCGGGGCATTGTCGCGATGGCCAACTCAGGGCCCAACACCAACGGCAGCCAGTTTTTCATCATGCACCAGGACTATTCGCTGCCGCCCAACTACGTGATCTTCGCGCGTGTCACCGGCAGCATGGCCGCAGTGGATGCGCTGGCGGACGTGCCCACAAAGATGGGCGGGGATGGGAATATGAGCTCGCCGGTCACACCTGTGATCATCAAGAAGATCACCATTCGGCCCTGACGCGCGGAGACACCACGATGTGCCGCAACATCAAGGCGCTCGCCAACTTCGCACCGCCGGCCACGCCGGATGAGATTCGTGCGTCCGCGCTGCAGTTTGTGCGCAAGCTGAGCGGCACGGCGAAACCCTCCAAGGTGAACGAGGAGGTGTTCAACCGCGCGGTTGAGGAGGTCAACGCGGCCGCCGAGCGGCTGATTCGGGATTACGTGACCAACGCGCCACCGCGCAATCGCGCAATCGCGACGAAGAACGCGCCCGGCTCATTACACGTTCCCGCGAACGATACCCAGCTCGGCCTTAACTCTTCTGGCGCCTGGCGCGCGCGCGGTCGAGGGCTTCGCGTAGCTTGGGCTCGAGACCACGGTCGGTGGGTTCGTAATACACCCGCCCGGCGAGGTTGTCGGGCAACGACGACATGTCGGTGAGGCCATCAGCTGAATCGTGGGCGTACTGGTAGTCCTTCCCGTAATCGAGGTCCTTCATCAGGGCGGTTGGTGCGTTGCGCAGGTGCAGCGGCACCGGTGCGGCCTCCGTCCGGAGCGCGTCCTTCGCGGCCGCCTTGTAGGCCTTGTAGACGGCGTTGCTTTTGGGCGCCGCAGCCATGTAGGTCACCAGCTGCGCCAGCGCGGTGTTGCACTCGGGCATGCCGAGAAAGTGGGTCGCGTCCTTGGCGGCAATGGCCAGTTGCAGCGCGCGTGGATCCGCGTTGCCGATGTCCTCCGAGGCAAATCGCACGAGGCGCCTCGCCACATACATCGGGTCTTCACCAGCTTCCAGCATCCGTGCAAGCCAGTAGACGGCCCCGTCCGCATCGCTGTTGCGAATCGACTTGTGCAGGGCCGAGATGATGTTGAAATGCTCCTCGCCTGACTTGTCGTAGAGGAGGGCGCGTCGGTCAACCAGGTCGGCCAGCACGGCGGCAGTCAGGGTTCGTGTGCCAGACGCGGGCATCGACGACACCACCTGTTCGAGCAGGTTGAGCGCGACCCGTGCGTCACCATTGGCATACCGCGCAATTGAGGCCAGCGCGTCATCATCTGCGGTGACGCTTGTCGATCCCAGGCCCCGCTCCCCATCAACCAGCGCCCGCCGCAGAATCGTCACTACATCCTCCTGCGTGAGCGGCTGCAGGACGTAGACCTTGGATCGCGACAACAGCGCCGAGTTCACCTCGAACGACGGATTCTCTGTCGTGGCGCCGACAAGCACGACCGTTCCTGATTCGATGTGCGGCAGAAACGCATCCTGCTGTGACTTGTTGAACCGATGAATTTCGTCGACAAAAAAGATCGTCCGTCGGCCGCGCTGTTGACGCGTGTGCTCGGCGATGGCAATCACGTCCTTGATGTCCTTGATGCCGGCCGTGACCGCGCTGAACGCCGCAAACTCGGCCCCGCTGGCGTGCGCAAGGACGCGGGCGAGAGTTGTTTTGCCGGTGCCGGGTGGTCCCCAGAGGATCAGTGAGTGCAAGACACCGGCGTCAATCGCGCGACGGAGCGCCTGGCCCGGTCCCACCAGATGGGCCTGTCCGACATATTCATCGAGCGTCCGCGGGCGCATGCGCTCGGCGAGCGGCGTCCCGATGGTCGACGCGGGCTCATCGTCAAACAAGGAACTCATCGCGTGCCTCGTTGACGTCGGGCTTCATACAGCAATAGTCCGGCGGTGACGGACACGTTGAAGGAGTCAAGCCCTGCGCGCATATCGATATACACGCGTGTATCAGCGTTCTGCTGGAGTTCCTGTGAGAGTCCCGCGCCTTCGTTGCCCAGCAGAATAAGAACGGGGCCAGTGAGGTCAACCTCCCGCGCTTCGACCGCGCCCTCGGCATCGCGCGCCGCGGTGGCGACAATCCGAACGCCGGCTGCGCGCGCCTGCTCGATCACCACATCGACCGACCCGCGCGCGACGGGCAACCGGAACGTGCTGCCCATGGCGCCACGCAGCGCCTTCCAACTGCCGGGATCCGCCGTGGCGCCGAGCATCGCCACGCCGGTGGCGTCGAGGCCGTCAGCGCATCGCACAATCGCGCCGGCGTTGCCCGGGTCCTGCACGTCAACAACGCTCACGGCCAACGCGGGGGCCGGCGCCCACAACTCACTCGCGTCGGCCGGTGACCACGACGCGAGTGCGACGATGCCGCTTGGGGTGCGGACGGGACTGGCGGCGTTCATGACGGCGGTGGGGACGTCGTAGATCTCCGCGCCCGACGCGCCGGCCAGCGACCACAGCTGTTGCATATCTGCCGCGTTGCTCTCGAGCATCCTCGTCGAGGTCAGAATGACTTCGACAGGCAGGTCTGCCCGAAGGGCCTCGAGCACGAGGTGCGGACCGTCCAAAAGGACTGTGTCATCGGACACGTCGCGGTGGCTTGCGATCTCTCGGAAGCGGGTGACGATGGGGTCCTGGCGGCGAGTGAGACGGGGTAGCGACACAGATCGATGCTACCGCCTCGACGAGGCTGATTGGGATAGACTTTTGGCACGATGAAAGACCGTCTGATCAAGCGATTTGAAGATGCGATCGCCGTGCTCGACCGTGAGCTGACGCATGATCTGCCCAAGGAGATTCAGCGCGCCCGTGAGTTGGGCGACCTGCGCGAGAACGCCGAATATGCGGCCGCGAAGGAACGCCAGCGGTTTGTGGAGTCCCGGATTTCAATGTTGCGCACCCGTGTGTCGCAACTGCAGCTCCTCAACATGGACAAGATTCCGACCGACCGCGCGGCGTTCGGCTCAAAAGTGACGGTGATGGAGAACGGCAAAGAGCGGCAGTACGAGATGTGTATGCCCGAAGATGCCGATCCCGACAAGGGCATGATCTCGGTGGCCTCCCCGATAGGCCGCGCGTTTGTCGGCAAGGAAGAGGGCGACGAGGTCGTCGTCATCACCCCGTCGGGCAAACGCCAGTTCGAAATCATCAAACTCAGCACGATTCACGACGAAAACTGATTTCTGCATGGCGCTTTCTTCCTACGCTCCTCGCCTCCGCACGGCGGTGGTGTTGTGTGGAACGGGGACGGCCGGGGCCTATCAGGCCGGCGTGTTGCGCGCGCTGGAGGAAGCCGGCATCAAGGTGGATGTTGTCGCGGCCCACGGCGCCGGCGCGATCGGGGCGCTGAGTGGCGCGGTCGACAGCGGCGGCCACCTGTGGTCGGACGCCGGGCCGTGGACCAGCGCACGAGCGGCGCACGCCTATCGCTGGCGGCGCGCGCTGCGCGTGGCCGCGTGGTCGCTCGGGGGTGCGCTGGTGGTATTGCTCTCGCCACTGCTTGTGATGGTCGCTGCCACGCTGGTGTACGGGCTCGGAATGCTGGCGTCGCTGATGAACCTGCCCAACATCGCGGCGCGATTGCTTGGTGGATACACGCAGATGCTGGCCGTGCTGTTTGATCCACCCATCCTGCCGACGATAGTTCCGCGCCTTGTGGTGCTTGCTCTGCTGGCCATGGTGGCCGTGCTGGTACTGGCGGCGTGGCATGCGCGCCGCGGTCCTCGCAGCCGCAGGCGAACGCGCGGCTTGTTCTGGT
>JBKJTD010000345.1:0-5884 GCA_046590915.1 Vicinamibacterales bacterium | reverse complement strand
CGATGCGATCGGCAGTTTCCTTCGGCACCCCCGACGCGCCCTCCGCCAGATACTTTTCGAGCGCGTCGTATGAGAAGCCCATTTCGGCCTCGTCGGTCTGGCCGATCCAGAGGCCCGCTGACGGGGCCTTGTCGATGATGGGCTGCGGTACACCCAACTGCCTGGCCATGGCCCGTACTTCGCTCTTGCGGAGATTGCCAATCGGCAGCACATCGCTGCCGCCGTCGCCGTACTTGGTGAAATATCCAATCGAGAGTTCACATCGGTTGCCGGTGCCGGCCACCAGATAATTGAGCGAGTTGGCGATGAAATAGAGCGACGTCATGCGGAGGCGTGGCTTGATATTCGCCTCGGGCATCTGTTGTTTGATGTCGGTGACGTGCACCGATTGCGGCAGCCCCTTGACGGCGCCGTGGAGTTCGCCGGTGAGTGCGTCGAACACGGGGGCGAGGTCCACGGTGGTCGTGGGAATACCGAAGGCCCGAGCCAACAGCCGCGCGTCGGACTCGTCCTGGACGTTGCTGTAACACGGCAGCATGACGGCCAGCACACGGTTGGGGGTGGCCATCTGGCAGAGCCGGGCGACGACCGCCGAATCAATCCCGCCGCTCAGCCCGACCACAAATCCCTGTGCGCCGGCATCCTCTGCGCGATCCCTGAGCCATTGGACAATGTGATGTGCGCGATCGGACGTCATGCTTCACATATTACAGGCTTCGCAGATTCTCCAGCGCCTCGGCGGCCGGAGAGTCCGGCCAGACCGGAACAGGCGCGGCCGTATAGGTGGCGTGCGCCAGCTCTCCCTGAAAGAACACCACCTCCGAGGCCATCCATGCCACCCGCGCCCAGACAAACAACACCACAAAGACATGCGTCACAAAAAATGCATACACGGCTGAGTCCGATGCCACCGGAGCCGCGCTGTACCAGAGCCGGCACATCGCCGCCATCGTGAACACATTCATGAACAGCAGGCCCGCGATGCGGAACGGGCGTCGGCGCACGAATCGAATCGCCGCTCCCGCCGTGCCAATCATGCTGCGGCGGTCTTCGACGACGGTCCGGACTTTGCCGTACGCGCTGACCAGGTGCAGAACCGACAGCGCAAGCAGGACGATCGCGTAGAACGGCGCGCGGATCTCGATGCCTTCCCGCACCGTCGTGAACTCGTGTGTCCAACGGGTCCAGAGTGTGCCGAAGAGGTACGGATACAGCCAGCCAAACACCAGCCAGTAGAACGGAGCCAGCAGCAGTCCGAGCCGGAGGAAGCGTACAGAGTGCACACCGCATGCGGCAAAAAACGCGGCTGTCCGGATCGGTCGTGCTCGAGCAACGCGATCGAGGATTCCGCCCGACAGGAACAGGCACGTGATCAGACAGGCCATCACCACACGAGCGGTGGCCGGCTCCACCACGCCCCATTCGAGCCTGGTCCGTGCCGCATGGAATGTGGCCACTGCGTCGGCAAACGGCGTGGCCAGTGTGATCTCGAGCAGCCACGCCAGAAAGACCGCAAACGCCGCCACACCCAGCGTGATCGCCGGCGCGCGCAGCGTCCGGCGCCAGCCTTCAAGGAAGGCGCCAAGCGTCGTGGATCGTGGCGCGCGGGTGTCCGAGGTGAGGGCGGTCATGATCGCGTTCTGAGTTCTCCGACCAGCGTCGCCACCATCCCCGAGACCGTAAACGGCTCGGCGACTTTTGGCGAGGCAATGCCCAGTGCGCGTGCGGCCGCCGCCGTCACGGGACCAATCGCCACCACCACGGTTTGATTGAGCAGGTCCGCGGCCTGGTCGCGGCCGATCAAATCCACGAAACGCTGCACGGCGGTCGGGGTGGTAAACGTCACGGCGTCCACGGTGCCGTCCAGCAGTTGGCGGTACAGATCCTGCGCCGCCGACGTTTCCGATGATCCCGCGACGGTGCGATACGCGATCAGATCCGTGGCGTCTGCGCCGCGGCTCGACAGTTCGTCAGCGAGTGTCTCGCGTGCCTGTTCGATGCGGCCGTGATCAGGTCGCACGACAAGCACACGCGCTCCCGACAGTGCCCCGGCCGCCTCAAGCGCATTCGCCGTGGCTTCGGTGCCAGACTCCGGCACCACCACGTCAGGGTGCAGGCCAAACGACTCGAGGCGGTCTGCGGTGGACGGCCCGATCGCGGCAACCCGGACACCACCGAGCGCACGCAGGTCTCGCGAGCCGCTGAGCAACGGCGAGCAGAAGCGGCTGACCGCGTTGGCCGACTCAAACACGATCCACTGGAATTGATGTGCCGATGCCAACGCGCGATCGATGGCCTCCGGATCGTCGGCCGGCACCAGGCGGAACGTCGGTGCTTCAATCGTCTGCGCCCCGAGTGCCTCCAGCAGGTCCACCAGATCGCGCGCCTGTTCGCGCGATCGGGTGACAACGATGCGGCGACCGAAGAGGGGCCGCTGATCGAACCAGCGCAGGTGGCCGCGCAGGCCCGCAACGTCTCCAATGATCAGCATCGCCGCGCCCTCGTTCTGCTCGGCGACGGCCGTCAACTCGGCCAGAGTCCCGGTGATCGTCTGCTGCTGCGGCAGCGTGCCGGCATAAATGAGCGCGGCCGTCTGAGTCGCCGCGCGGCCGTGTTTGATCAACATCGAGAGAATCGCCGCGGCCTGGCGGCCATTTGTGTACGCCGCGATCGTGCCGTCAAGGGACGCGAGCGCCCTCCAGTCCACGTCGGGGGCCGCCTCACCGGCCGACTCATGACCACGCAGAAACACCAGCGCATCCTGCCCGCCCGGATACGTGATCGGGACGCCGGCATACGCCGACCCCATGGCCAGCGGCACGCCCGGGACCACTTCGAAGGGCACCCCCTGCTCGTGCAGGAAGAGGGCTTCCTTCGCACCGCTACCGAACAAAAACGGGTCGCCCCACTTCAATCGCGCGACCAGCTTGCCCTCGCGCGCCTGGTCGGCGACCAGCATGGCAATGGCATCCTGCGCCATCGCGCCTTCCGCTGGCGCACCCACCTCAATGCGTTCCGCCTCGGGCCGGGCCAGGCGCAACAGGCGCGCAACGTCACGGTCGTAGACGACCACATCAGCGTCAGCGAGCACCTGCTGCCCGCGAACAGTCAGCAGCCCGGGGTCACCGGGGCCGGCACCGATGAGGACGACGCGTCCTCGGACGGATAGATGTGTAGTTCGATCCGAATTGCTGGTCATGGACGTGGGGGAGCCTTGGGAATGGACGGGGCAAAGTATCCCCGCTTGGTGCGCGCGACTGTGTTCGGCCGGTCAATTTTGACCACGATGGCGCGCCACGCACCGTCGCGTTTGAGATTTTTCGGGGTGTAGCCGACGGTGTACTGATTGGCCAGTTCGTCGGCGATGAGCTGGTAAATGGCCGGCAGTTGCCCGGCATCGTCGACAAAAAACGCGCGGCCTCCGGTCTCCTGGGACAATGTCCGCAGCACGAAGTCCGCTTCGTTGAAACCGCGCGTGGGCCGGTCGGTCTTTGACCGCAGGCCAATCGCATACATGGACACGTCTGACCGTTTCGACGACTCCAGCACGTCTTCGTAGGCAATCAGGCTCGACGTGTCTTCACCGTCCGAGAGGATGACGACCGCCTGACGACGAATCTGCTCCTTGGACGTGATGCGGACGCGCTTCATTTCGCTCAGCGCCACATAGATGGCGTTGTACAGCGACGTCGACCCGCCCACTTGCGTCTTGCGAATGGCGCTCTCGAGCAGCACGGGGTCGTTCGTGAAGGGCTGCAGAATGTCCACACGACTGTCGAAATCGATGATCTGTGCCGTGTCCGAGCCGGTCAGGCGCCTGGCAAAACCAATGGCACCCTCCTGCGCGATCGTCAGCTTGTTGTCCATGCTCGTGCTGGTGTCTATAAGCAGAGACAGGGCAATCGGCTGCGCCTCACGCGAAAAGAACGAAATGTCCTGTTTGACGCCGTCTTCGAACACCCCAAACCGCGCCTGCTCAAGGCCGGAGACCAGTTTGTCTGCCTCGGTGACGGTAATGTTCAGCGAGACAACCTCAATGCCGGCGCGAAAGATCTGCGCTGACAGAGGCAGCGACGCAGCGACGACGGCCGCACCAGCTGTCAGGCGCAACAGCCACCGATTCATGTGCCCCATTTATTTGTTCGTCCAGCGCGGCGCGTGCAGGCGGTAGCCCTCACGCGTGAGGCGCACGTCGAGACGCTGTGGGGGAATCAGCGATTCGGGTCGTCCGTACGTCACCGCAAATTGCCCGAGCAACTGCGACGCGACATCACTGAACCGATCCTTGAGCGCGGACGCCGCAAAAATCATTGAACTGCGTCCGCCGGTGCGTGCCGTGACGTCGCCGATGATCGTGCCGCGCTCGCGGCTTTCGGTGTTCATCGCGTCGTTGTTGAAGCCCTGTCGCGCGATGGTCCAGAGTGAGGCACGTGCCTCGGCCACCGCCTCAAACGCCTGTTCGTGCCTGCGGTTGCTGAACTCGGGACCGTTTTCATCCACGAACGCCACGATGGCCCCGCGCGCCGGCTTCCGGTTCGCCAGGGCCTTCGCCGATTCGATCACCGCGTCGATGAAATAGGCACCAGATCCAGACGCGGCAAACAGACCACCCACGCCGCGATCCAGGGCGACGGCGCTGGTGGTGTAGTCAGTGACCAGCGTGGGCCGTTCGCCGAAGGTGTACAGCGCAATCTGTGTTTCCGGGTTTTTTGCCCAAATGGCCGCGCCAAAGGCCCGGACCGCATCCCGCAAGTCGGCAATTGAGCCTTGGGCCGCCTGGCTGGTGTCGACCAGCACGGCAATCTGCAGCGGCGTGCTTGCCGGCTCGATTTTGAGGATTTCCCGGACGTTGCCGTCTTCGCGAATGGCCACGTCGGTCAGCGCCAGCGTGGCCGGCGGTTTGCCCTGTTTGTCCTGGACCGAGATGAAAATGGTCTGGTCCCGGAGCGTTCGCTGGTCAGCAGGCGGCACGGCGCCGAGACCCACCGGTGTGACCGTGCACGCCACGGCGGCCAGCAGCAGAATCCGCACAAAAATCCCCATGTCGGCAGTATACCGGCCAGGACCACCGCGCGCCCGCCCGGCGCTCGTGAACGGCTTCACAAGGTCGTGGTATATTTCCAAGGCTTGGCCGCCTTCGGAGGCGACAGCTGGGGGCCTGACGGATTAGAATTGGCCGCTTGGCAAACGGTCAGACTCCTAAGAAAGGCGGACTCCAGAGCGCGATGCGCGCGTTCCAGGAGAACGTCCAGCGCGCGGGCCCTGCCGCGACGGCCAGTTACACGCTGATCGGCGGAATTCTGCTGCTCGGGGGACTGGGATACGCGGTGGACGAGTGGCGGGGCTCGTCCCCGTGGGGACTGCTGACGGGGTTGTTCCTCGGAATCTCCGCCGGGTTCTACGCGATCGTGAAGTCGACCCTGCGCCCGAAGTAATGGGCCGCTCGCTGTGGGTCGCGATGGGGGTGGCACTGGCCACCGGAGTGCTGTGGGCGGCGTTGGGTCACGGCACGGAAGTATTACTGGGAGTCATTGCGCCGGTCCTGACGACGGCGGTCTCCTGGGTGTCGATAAGGCGGGTCTGGGCGACGGCGCCCGAGACGTCGTTGTCGGTGTTGATTCGGGGCCTCCTGGTGAAGAGTCTCTTCTTCATCGCGTGGGTCACGATCATGCTGAAGGGTTTTGAGGTCCGGCCGGTGCCCTTTGTGGCGAGCCTGACCGCGTCGTTTCTGGTGCTGCACCTCCTTGAAGCGTGGCACCTGAAGCGACTGATGCAGACGTAGAGTGATGACTGATATGAGTGCTGTCGATCCGGGCGCCGCGCAGGGCAAGTTCAACGCTGCTGACACCATCATTGGCCACGTCGCCAATACGGGTCTTGATCA
>JBKJTD010000195.1:0-2906 GCA_046590915.1 Vicinamibacterales bacterium | reverse complement strand
CGGGGTTGCAGGTCGACTGGGGCCGCGTGTTTGAGGCCGCGGCCAAGGCGAACGTGGCTATCGAGATTGACGGCGACCCGTCACGGCAGGATGTCCCGTACGCGCTGGCGCGACGGGCCCATCAGGCCGGATGCCTCATTGCCATCGACAGCGACGCGCACGACTCCGATGAGCTCGTATTCGCCGAAATTGCCCTGGCCCACGCCCGGCTCGCAGGGATTCCTCCGGGCAGGGTCGTCAACACGTGGCACACCAAGAAGTTGATGACGTGGCTTGGTCGTGAGGTGAGGTAACGGCCTGGCCTCAGGCCGGCACGGCTTTACGCGGGCGGCCGCCGAGGCGGCCGTTGAGACGGGATGATTCGGCTTTGGCCTTGCTGCGCGTAGCCCCGACAAGCGCGGCCGCACTGCGCATTGTGACGACAGATCCTGAGCGCCCAGCGGTGACAGCCGCCACACGCACCATCGTCGTAACCCTTGTGTCGGGATGTTCCCGGAGGTACGCGGCAAGCACCTGTCCGATGACGCGCTCCACCTTTGCTCGGGTCATGTCCTGCGCATACACCGGCAGCCCAGGCACATACGCGCTGAAGGCGCCTGAGTCCTCGCGCTCGATCACGATCGGGTAGTGTGCCGTCATCATTCGACTCCTGCGTCTCGGAGGATGCGACAGCCGAGTTGGCCCGCCTCCTGTTTCGCGTGAAATGCCACCCAGACTTCCTTGCCGGTCTTGGGGTTGACGTACTTGCGATGGCTCCCCTTGCCGGTCCGCACCTGAACGAACCCGGCATTCTTCAATTTGCGAGCCACCTCGCTCCACGTCATGCCCAGATTGTAACCTATCGCTAGGTTAACACTGCCACGGGCGCCAACGGGTGGTGGGTGGCAAAGGCTTTCAACGCCGTGTCAGGCAATAAGGCGTGGTCGAGGCGGATGGCGCTGTGATAGCCTTTGTGGTCTGTGCGTCCGTAGCTCAATTGGATAGAGCACCGGGCTTCGAACCCGTAGGTTGGGGGTTCAAGTCCCTCCGGGCGCACCACACGTGATTGGTTCGGCGGCAAGAACAGTTTGCGCCCATAGCTCAGCTGGATAGAGCGTTGGCCTCCGGAGCCAAAGGTCGCAGGTTCGAATCCTGCTGGGCGCACCAGCCTTCGCTAGACGCTCGCTACGCGAGCAGCTGCGGCTGGCTGCGCCGGGATCACGATGTAATACCCCACCTTCGTTGTGGGCCCGTAGCTCAATTGGCAGAGCAGCAGACTCTTAATCTGTTGGTTAGTGGTTCGATTCCACTCGGGCTCACCAGCCTTCGCTAGATCGCTCGCTTCGCTCGCTGGCTCCGGCTGGCTTCGCCTTCTGAGTGCCAGCGGGGGCAGACGAGCCATGGCGAGCGCACCCGAAGGATCCGCCGAAGCCAGTGAGCGAAGCGAACGTTCTAGCGAAGGCGGACCACCTGCCTGCACCGAATCCTGTACCGGATTCCTCTACCTCCCCTGCCCACCCTCCACTTCAGGCACGCCCCATGCACCCATCGGCAGAATGCCCGAGAAGCGCATCGTGTACGTGCTGCAAAGTGAATCCAACCCAAAACGCTTCTACACAGGCCTCACGTCGGATCTGGCTCGTCGCCTGACGTCACACAACGCCGGCTTGTCCAAACACACCTCGACGGGCTGTCCGTGGCGAGTGGTGACGCAGGTGATTTTTTCAAACGAGGCCGCAGCCGAAGCGTTTGAGACGTATCTCAAATCCGGTTCTGGCCGTGCGTTTGCGCAGCAACACTTCAGGCAAGGGGACGAGCGGTGCGACGCCGGAAAAACAGGTGCGTTGCGACAGCTGCGACAATCGCGACCGCCATCGTGATGGCCCCGTTGCTCTCCCCCCAAAAGACGACGCCGAGCGCCAGCGGTATGAGAAAGGCGAGCCGCTCTAGCAGCATCACGATGCCGTCGCGATGGATCCGCTGTATCTCTGGGTCGCCGGCCATGGGGTGGCACTCATCCTGACTGAGCTCACTTCGCTCAGTGCGCCGCCGGAGCTCGGCGGGTGACCTCATTGTGTCGCGCGATTTGCTGACGGGCCTCTTCGATGTGCTCTTCGAGTGTCTGTTTTCTGGTTGGGGTTGGGGGTGGGGCCATCGGCACGACGTCGGCCGTCGGCGTGGAAGGAGCGCTTGGTGGGGCGCTTGGTGGGGCGGCCGCTTCAGCCTTGCGCGCGGCCGCATGGTGGTTGCGCGCGGCTTCAACCCGAACCTCCTGGAGGGTGACAGCCAGCGTGCGCTCCGCCTCCTGCTTCACGCGCGACAGTTCGGCGGTGGCCTCCGTCTGGGCTTCGCGGACGGCGGCGTTCAGTCGGCGATCGGCTTCGGTTCGCTCCCGTGCCAGTGTTGCCGCCTCTTCCTGTTTGAAGTCTGCCTTGAGGTCCGCGATCCTGCGCTCGGCAGCGGCCGTGATCTCGCTCCGAGCCTCCTCAAGTGTGACGGCCAGCGTGCGCTCCGCCTCCTGCTTCACGCGCGCAAGTTCGGAGGCGGCAGCCATCTGTGCGTCGCGGACGGCGACGTCCAGCTGGCGAGCGGCCTCGGCTCGCTCTTGCTGAAGCGCGGCCACCAGTATCTGCTCGGTCCGTCGGTCGGTTTCGGCGACGATCGGGTCGGACGTCAACAGCGGCGCCACGACAGCCGCAGATTCTTCGTCCCACCCATTCGCGCGCGTACGCTGCACAACGTCCCGCAGCAGTTCGTCGTACACGTGGCGGCCGAGACATCCGGCACTGGCGAGGACGACGATCACCGCCGCGGAGACGGCAGCGAGCGCGGCCAGCCAGAGCTGTTGGCCTCCCCTCTCGCCGGCCGCGCTCGCTGCCGTCTCCGCGGCGGTGATCGTCGTCCTCGCCAGTGCCGGATGTCTCGGC
>JBKJTD010000445.1:0-3417 GCA_046590915.1 Vicinamibacterales bacterium | reverse complement strand
CCGGGCACCTTCATCTCGGCGCGCAGTCGGAGCAAGTGATCAGGTTCGACGGATTCGACTCGCCAGAAGTCCAGCACATCGCCCGCGCGCAGCAAATCGGGATGACGACGGCCGCGGCGAAAGCCGACGCCACCGATCACGCGATCAGCGATGCCACGCAGACGCCAGGCCCAGTTGAAGCTGGGCCAGCCGCGGTCGCCACCAATGGACGTGAAGGCACGAAACACCTGCGCCGGCGACGCGTCCACCACGCGCTGCCGCACCTCGATCAACATGCCGTCCTGCGCGGTGAAGCTGAATGGGACGCGGTCGCCCAGAGACGCGGCGAGCGCATCACTCCAGCTCGACTCGACGTGCCCGGCATTGAGCTGCCCGAGTGCACGTTCCACGGCCGTGCGATAGTCGAGCAAGTCAATCGCCGGAAACAACCGGCGGGCGGTATCGTCGCGGACGATGACCTCGTTGCGCAGCCCTTCCACAAGGGGCATCGCAATCTCAGCCGGAATGGGCGTCACCCAGTGCACCCAGTAGGACGACAGTCGCGGGGTTAACACGGGCACGGGAATCAGCCAGCGCTTCAGGCCTCGCACCTGCGCGTACCCGAGCATCATGTCGCCGTAGGTCACCACATCGGCGCCGCCAATTTCGATGACCTTCCCCGTGCTCTCGGGCACCGCCAATGCCCCGGCCAGATAGTCGAGCACGTTGCGGATCCCGATGGGCTGCACCTTCGTATAGACCCAGCGCGGACAGACCATCGCGGGCAATCGTTCTGTGAGGTGACGAATCATCTCGAACGACGCACTGCCTGATCCGACAATTACCGCCGCGCGAAATTCCGTCACCGGCACCCCGGCCGACCGCAGGGCTTCGCCGGTGTCCTGCCTCGATCGCAAATGATGCGAGAGCTCCGCTTTCGGATCGCCAAGGCCTCCCAGATAGATCAATCGGGGGACACCGGCGGCGTGGGCGGCCTCGCTGAAGGTGGTTGCCGCGCGCCGATCCCGCTCGTGGAAGTCGCCTGTGCCGCCCACCTTCTGCATGCTGTGGATCAGGTAATACGCACACGCCACTCCGGCCATCGCGGGTGCCAACGATGCGGGGTCCAGCGCATCCCCACGCACCATCTCGACCTGATCCGACCACGCGCGCCCTGCGAGCCGCCCGGGATCACGTGCCAGCACCCGGACCCGATAGCCCTCGTCGAGCAGGCGCGGCACCAGCCGACCGCCGACATATCCGGTGGCGCCGGTGACCAGAACGAGGGGGGAGGTTAGCGACCCGTCAGACACAATGTTGCCGCATGCCCTTCCACACCATCGTTGGCGTCGAGGTCGCGAGCGGCGTCCACCGTGCGATCCGTGGAGATGAGCTGCAGACCTGACTTCGCAAACTCGGCATACCGGTCCCGCCCCTCACGTGCGAACCGGCCGTCCCACGACCGCTCGGGATTGCCGAGTGTGCCAAACATCGCCTCGACCCCGCGGGCCGCCAGGGCTCGATTGAGATCGGCATTCACCGACGCGGTGCCCGTCCACGCGAGCACACGCGTCAGGTCCACCTGTCGCGCCTCGAGCGCGGCCAGTGCAGCGACGGTGTCGATCGACACCGACAACATCATCTCCGGCGCGAGTTGATGCACACGCACCGCCGCGTCGGTGCTGTAGGTGATGAAGACCACACGGGCCATCGCACCCGCCGCCCGTACTTCGGCGACGACATCCTCGTACGAGACGCCACGTTTGACGTCGAGCTCGAGGATGACCTTGCCGGCCGCCCAGCCGAGCGCGTCACGCAGGGTCGGCACCCGATGCTTGAGCGTGGTGCCGGCCTCGTCCTTCAACTGCAGTGCCTTGATCTGTGCGAGGGTGTGCGCGCGCACGTCCCCCGTTCCGGTCGTCGTGCGGTCCAACGTGTCGTCATGCATCAACACAAGCACATTGTCGCGGGTCCGGGCGATGTCGATCTCGTGCAGGGCCGGCACCTGCGAAGCCACGTGCGCCATCGCCTCAATTGAATTCTCCGCATACCCCGGAGACGGGCCGCCGCGATGGGCAGCCACCACCGCGCGGCCGGTGGTGCGCAGGCAGTCAAAAAAACCACCGATGTTCGAGGGGGCCAGAACGTGCGTCCGCTGCCCGGCTCCCACCGAGACCGCGAGACAGAGGCAAAGCAGCGGATATCTGAGAGACATGTGGCGTCAGGATCGTACCACGCGCCTGTTACTATACGGACGTCTTGTCCACGTCCGAAGTGCCGCCGGAAGCACAACCTGCCGAATCGCCGCAAGGCCTCGGAAGCCGCGTCGCCGGCGCGCTTGCGCACCGGAATTTCCGGCTGCTGTGGCTGGCCGCACTCGGATCCACCATCGGCACGTGGATGCAGAAATTCGCGCAGAGCTGGCTCGTCCTCGATCTGACCGACTCCAACTTCTACCTCGGTCTCGACGACTTCCTCTCGCAGTTGCCGATTCTGCTCTTCATGTTGATCGGCGGCGTCATTGCCGACCGCGCCGATCGCAAACGGCTGCTGACCTGGTCCCAGTACGTACAGGCCTTCTCGGCCTTTGCGCTGGCGGGGCTCGTGTTCTGGGACTCGATCACCATCTGGCACGTCCTGACGTTGTCGTTTATCTCCGGCATCGGCCAGGCGTTTGGCGGCCCCGCGTATCAGTCCCTGATTCCGTCGCTGGTGCCTCGCCGCGATTTGCCGAATGCGATCGCGCTCAACTCGACGCAGTTCAACCTGTCCCGCATTCTCGGTCCAATGGGCGGCACGGCCATTCTGGTCACACTCGGCATGGCCGCCTGTTTTTTTCTCAACGGCCTCTCCTTTTTCCTCGTCGTGATCGCGCTGGTGATGATCAAGACACCACCGCATGTACCCAATGCCGGTCCAAAGCGGAACATCATGACGGATCTGCGACAGGGCCTCACCTACGTGCGGCACCAGCGTCTGATGCTCACGCTCATCGTCCTGGTCGTCATCAGCATGGCGCTCGCCATGCCAATCGTGACGTTCCTGCCGACGTTCGCCAAAACGGTGATGGTCAATGCCGGCGGGACGCCAGAGACGCGACTCTCCCTGCTGATGGCCTTTCAGGGATTGGGCGCCATCACCGGCGCCCTGCTCATCGGCGCGATGAGCGGCAAGTTCAAACACATGGGCCGGCTCTTGCTGGGCGTGCAGTTTTCGATGGGGCTCATCATCGCCGCCTTTGGCTGGACGACGACGCCGTACATCAGTTATGCGCTCATCTTCTGCGGCGGCATCGCGTTCATGGCGCTGTTTTCAATGAGCTTTTCCATCGTGCAGCTGGCCGTCCCTGAAGAACTCCGCGGGCGCGTCGTCAGCATCTACATGGTCGCGCTGCGCGATGGCGGCCCCATCGGCGCCCTGATCGCAGGCTATTTCGCC
>JBKJTD010000419.1:0-6913 GCA_046590915.1 Vicinamibacterales bacterium | reverse complement strand
GGACCGCACCGTTTTCGATCCACACGTTCAACCAGATCACCGGCGGCAACACCATCGACCCTCGTCAGGCGGCCGTCGCCAACGACCACTTCGTCTTCACCGGCAGGGATGACGATGACAAGCAGACGGGGATCGGCCGCGCGTTTGCGAAGGCGCACGGCATGCAGAAGCCGTATTACGCCACGCCCGGCGACGGAATTTTTCACTTCTATTTCCCCGAACAGGGCCTGGTCATGCCTGGGCAATTTATCCCCGGTGCCGACTCCCACAGCCGCGCGTACGGCGCGTACGGAGCCGTAGGGATTGGCGTCGGGTCCACGACGCTCGGCTTCGGCTGGTCCACCGGCTACATCTACGTCACACTCGCGAAGCAGCGCCGCGTGTCGTTTGTCGGCAGATTGAACCCGTGGGTCGGCGGCAAGGACATCGTGCTTGAACTGCTGCGCCGCTGGGGCGCGAAGCAGTCGCAGGGCATGTCGGTGGAGTTTGTGGATGCGGCGCAGCAGTTGCCGATGGTCTCGCGCAACACCATCGCGAACATGATGGCTGAGGCGGAAGCTCTCAACGGCATCTTTGCGCCTGATGACACCACCTATCAGTGGTATCGCGACAAGGGCATGACCTCACTGCCGTATCCATCGTTGTCACCCGGCGTGAACGCGGTGTACGAGATCGACGAAGTGTTTGATCTGTCCGACGTCGCGCCGATGATCGCCAAACCCTTCAGTCCCGGCAATGCGTTTGCCGCGGTAGACGTGGCGAAGGAAAAGCTCACGTTCGACAAGGCGATGATCGGGTCGTGCACCAACGGCAGCTACGCGGACTTGTTGCAGGCGGCGCTGGTGCTTCGTGCCGCGCGCGGCCAGGGACGAGTGAAGGCGGCGACCGAGTTCAAGGTGTTTCCTGGCTCCGGTGGGGTCGGTCGACAGATTGAAACCCCCGACTCACGGCTGGGTGGCGAATCGATTGCCGAGGTCTTCCGCTCTGTGGGTGCGGTCATTCGTCAATCGTGGTGTGGCCCATGTTTTGGTCAGGGCGAAGATGCGCTCGATCCCGGCCAGCGTGCGATTACGTCGTTTAATCGCAACTGGCAGAACCGCATGGGCTACGGCGGCGAAGGGTTCCTCGCGAGTCCGTCGGTCGTGGCGGCTTCCGCGATGCTCGGCTACATGGCCGGGCCCGAGGAACTCGGGATCCACTGGGATCCGAAGACCTTCGCGGTCTGACCATCCTCACCGCCGCGCCAGCCCGGCTTCGATGATCAAGCCGGTACCCAACTGGCGATCGGTCAGCTCGATCTGCGAATAGCCGAAGCTTTCCGCGAACACGGCCGCCGCCACGAGCCGCGGCAGCGCCCGGTCGATGTCCTTCGTGGCCTTCAACCGCTCGAAGTCGGCTGGTTGCGAGGCAATCTCCTGCAGTCGCTGCTGTAGCACCTGCAGAGTGAGTAGGCGTCCTTCAGTGGGCGCTTTGGGAAACAGGATCTCCGCCATCTCAGCGAATTCCACGCCGGCGAATGTCTGGCGGCCCTTCATGAACGAGGCCTCCGCTGCATGCGCCAACAGCCGTTCGCGAAACGCAGCGATCGCCGCGGCGGGGTCGGTCGCCCGCGCAAAGAACTGGTCGTACGCGATGCGATACCCGAGGTTGAAGACGAGGTAGCGATACGTCTTGTCCCTGGCGACCAGCTCGATGCTTCGGCTTCCGTTGTCGATCACGGCGTACCCGTCGCGCCCAAGCGATCCGACGAGATAGGCGAGCTCTGACTCGCGCGCCTCGGTTGCGATCTCCATCTTGACGCCAGCCTTGGCGGCGACCTCGATGACCGTGGCGCCGTTGGGCGCGTCTCTGAACGCCGCCGTTCCGATGGCCAGGGGCTGCGGCGCGCCCTCTTTTTCGCAGGTCGCTGTGAACTCCGCGAGCGTGTCGGCGATCTGGGCCAACTTCGTATCGCTGATGCGGCCGTTGCGCTCCACATCGTCGCCCACACCCATCGTTCTCGACTCAATGCGCGTTTCAACGTAGCGACCGTCTGCGAAGGAACCGACAATGCGGCGAAAGCTGTTGCTGCCCATGTCGATGACGCAGGTGGCAGCAGGTGTGGTCGTCCGAGCGCAGCCGGCGGTGGATAACATGGTCAGCAATATCATGAGGCTGGCGGGTCGCATCCTGTGAGCGTACCTCAGCCGCCGGATTTGTGAGCGTGCGCGTCTTGGCTGCTAACATGACGGCCGGGCTTCCGGTTCTACTTCCCGGTGATGACGTCAATCCTCGTCAGCATCGTCCTGTCCGTCATCCTGTGGCTCATCCGCCGCTAGGCTCCACCCAGATGGTGTCGACGGCGTTGATGAAGACGTCGCGGCCGGAACAGCTGTGAATTTCCTGCCGAATGGCCGCAATCACTACCGAGCCGATCTCCAGATCCGAAACGTGCGGTCGGCACCCCCTGACACAAGGGTGTGACCATCGGGTGAAAACGCAATCGCCATCACAGAACCGCGATGGCCGGTGAGGGTCACCAGTTCCATCCGGTTCGGCACATCCCAGATTTTGACGGTCTCATCGAAGCTGGCCGACGCCAGCCGGCGGCCATCAGGCGAAAACGCAACCGCGTTGACCCAACCTTTGTGACCGCGGAGAGCGCCCACCTCAACGTAGTCGCGCCATAGCTTGATTTGGCCGTCGAGACCGGCCGTCGCCATCACAGCGCCATCGGGAGAAAACTGCACATCCGCGATCGCGTCTTCGTGAGTGCGCATCGTGTGCACGACGCGAAATGTGGTTGCGTCCACAAACAGCATTTGGCCGTCGTTGCGGCCGAAGATGAGCCGTTTGCCGTCGGGCGAGATGGCGGTCAGGACCCACTCGCGTTCACGGTGTTCCCGGCGCAACGCCTTCCATGGACCCGTCTGCCAGAGCTTCGTACCGGCTTCGACCATGACGATCATCTCTGTCGTGCGCGGGAAGAACATCGGGGTCCAGCCATCCGTGATGGTCGCGACCGCCCCGCCAGTGCGCGCATCCCAAACCTCCATCCCCGGCCCCGAACCGCTGGTCGTCATGAATTGCCCGTCCGGCGAGAACGCAATGCTATGCACGCGTCCGCCCTGATGCCGCACCCGCACAATTTCTGCTGCTGTGTCGGACCGCCAGAATTTGGCGCTGCCATCCCAGCTGCCGGTCGCCAGCGTGTGCCCATCCGGTGAAAACGCCAGCGA
This sequence comes from Vicinamibacterales bacterium, assembly GCA_046590915.1. Taxonomy (GTDB): domain Bacteria; phylum Acidobacteriota; class Vicinamibacteria; order Vicinamibacterales; family SCN-69-37; genus SYFT01. Next base: position 3,695 of record JBKJTD010000419.1, on the reverse strand, counting down.
GGAGACGGCGTCATCATGCGCGACAACGACCTGCGCCTGTTGCGCGACATCGACGTCCCACAACTCGGCGGCGTTGTTGTTTCCAGCGGTGAAGAAGGTCGAGTCCCCTGAAAATCTGACCGCCGTGACGGGGCGGCCGTCGTTGACGGTGATGAGGGCACGCTGGGTCCCTCCGGCGATGTCCCAGACGCGGGCGGTCCCGTCAAGCCCGCCCGTGACCAGCAATTGACCGTCGGGTGAGAAGCCCATCGCCGTGACGAGTGCGTTGTGGCCCCGCAAAGATGCGGTGACGCGGTGCGTGCGTGTATCCCAGACGGTGACTGCATCAGGCCAGCCGCCCACCGCGATGCGGGAGCCGTCGGGCGACACGGCAACAGCCTGCAGGCCATGTTCAGGCTGGCTGGTGAGCACAACGCCGGCCGCGTCTTCAGTACTCCAGATCCGCGCCGAGCCGTCCATGCTCGCGCTCACGAGCTGCCGGCCTCCAGGCACGAACGCGACGGATCGCACGGGGCCGGTGTGGCCCGTCAGGACGCGCACCAGCCGCATGGTTGAGAGATCCAAGAGCCGGACCGTTCGGTCGGAGCCTGCCGTTGCCACCAGCCGCCCATCAGGCGACACCGCAACGGCGTTCACCCGCCCCGTGTGGCCGGGCAGCGTGCCGAGTGCGGCACCGGTGACCGCATCCCACACTCTCGTCGTCATGTCTGCGGTAATCAGGCGCTTGCCATCGGGCGTGAAGGCGATGGCGTACAGATTGGGAGCGTCGGGCACGGGGATCGCGAAGAGGGATTGTCCCGATGAGGCGTCCCACACGCGGGCAGTGCCATCCCACCCCGCGGTGGCCAGGCGGCGACCGTCGGGTGACAGATCGAGCGCCGTCACGGCTGCGGTATGGCCCGCATAGACCCGCCGATACGCGTGCGTTGCGCGCCATAGCTGATGCCATTCGAACCCGCGAGGATCGGGCGCGCCCGGCTTCGGAACATTCTTGGCAAGCAGTTCAAGGACGCGGGCCGCGTCTCCCTGCCGCCATGCCTGCTGCGCCAAGTTCATCTCGGCGGCGTACAACACCCGGCCCGTGACCGCTTCCTGGGCGCGGGCGCGATTGCGCTGAGCCATCGCGAACCACGCCAGCGTGCCCAGGGCGAGGATGACGACGGCGGCGGCAAGGCTGGCGCGCGCCAGCCCGCGTCGGTACGCCGCCCGCTGGCGCCGGCGGTCCGCGCCCGGAAGCGTCAATCGCACCCACGCCGCGTCGAAGACGCGCGCGTAGATGCGGTTCCTGATGCGAAGTCTGCCGTTCTCGAGCCGCGTGATGCCCGAGAGCCGCAGATGATCCATCGCCGGCCCCTGCTCATCCTCCCGGACGCGCGTGGTGTCCCGCACGCGATCGACCAGGTCGAGCACGTCCGAGAGTGCCGCGCCGCTCGCGGCGATGTTCTCGCGGACGAACAGCAGATTGTCATCGCGCTCACGCGCGCGCAGGCCGAGGAACAGATCCGCGCACCAACGGTCGACGTCTCGCGCGTCGCTGGCGGACGGATCGCCAGCCACGGCGAGGCACAACCGCTGCGTCAGATAGGGATGGCCGCCCGTCCAGTGCAGGACGCGGTCGAGGAGCGCGCGCGCGACCGGTGCGGCGCGGTCGAAGCCGCGCAACAGCGGCGTCGCCTCGCCGGCGGTGAAATCGTGCAGCTCGACGCGCGTGCCGATATTGAAGGGCGTCGTGCGTGAGTCACGAATCAAATCGGCTGGCGACGCGGAGCCCAGCAGACAGAACGTGAGTCGCTGAAGGTCGGGTTCCTCCGAACGGCGGTTATACAGCTCGCGGATGCCGGCAAAGAACTCATCCGCGGAAAAGGGCAGGTTGCGAACGACGTCGATTTCATCGATGAAGATGGCCAGGCGGTGAACGGATCCGCCGGCGACGAGACCGCGCACCGCTGTTTGCCAGCGATGCAGCGGACCCAGATGTGCGTGCGCGCGCCAGGCGTCTGCGAGCGCGTCTTCCGCTCGCACCTGTTCGCCGATCGCGCCCAGCAGGCCGTTGTACCACTGCTCGGCGGTCAGGTTCTGCCCGATCGCCGTGAGGTCGACCAGCGCCACGGTCGTGCCGTCCTGACGCAGCCGCGCCGCCGTGCGCACCATCAGCGAGGACTTGCCCATCTGACGCGACGTCAGCACATAACAAAATGCTCCCGCCGCAAGCGCGGCGTGCAGCTGGCTGTCCGCGCACCGTGGCACATAGCTGGGGGCGTCGCGCTGCAGCGTGCCGCCGGCCACATAGAACGGCTCAGTGCCTGTGCTCATAGCAGATGCCGTGACAGGAAGACGGCATACAAAGGACAGCGCAGGCGGGCGTCGGCCGGTGAATCGCCACTGAGGATCCCCGCGCTTCGCAGCCTGGAGAAGGCGTCGGCCGATTCGGGACGGCCATGGTCCAGCACCCGCAGGACCGTGGCGCACAGCGCGGGATCGGCGCGCAACATCACTTCGATCCGGTGCAGATGATCGCCGAATGGGCCGTCATTTTGCGCGGCAACGGCGAGCAGCGGGTCGAGGTCCGTGCCGCCTCTGACTTCCTGAATGGCGCGCTGGGTGAGGAATGGATGCCCTCCCAGAAAGCCGTGCATCGTTCGCACGCCCCTGTCGTCAAGCGGAGACGCATGGAGCCGATTGAGATGCGCCACCTGTTCGAGCGTAAAGTCGTCGAGCGCGATGCGTGTGCCGATGTTGAATGGCGACTGGTTCGCGTCCGTGATGAACAAGTGCGCTTCGCTCGCGTAGGCGATGGCGAGTGTCAGCCGGTGCCAGGGGCCGTCGGGATCGAGCGCGCGGCGGTTGTGCCACGACCGGAAGAGTCCGAACACCTCGGGGCCGAATGTGCGGGAGAACAGACGATCGACTTCGTCGAGACCCCAGACCACCCGGCCCGTCGTGGATTCCAGTACCGCCCTGCGCATGAAACGCCCGAAGTTGGTGTTCCCGCTGTCCTGGGACGACCAGAGCCGCTCCGGCCGGTCCGTGCCAAGCGTCTCGGACATGGAACGGGCGAGCGATAGCCACAACGCGGACGAGGATTCGAGATCGGCCAGTCCGAGATCCTGAAAGTCCGTCAGCATGACGCTCGCGTTCGCCACGCGGGCGCACTGCAGCCCTCGCGCAAGCAGCGACGTCTTGCCAATCTGGCGCGCGCCTTTAATCAGGACCACGCTGTCGCCGCGCAGCACAGCGACCTCCATCGCGTCGTCGGCGGCACGCCGCACGTAATGCGGGGCGTCGACGGGCATGGCTCCGGTAATCGGTGCGGGCGCCGGGCTGCCTGAAGGCGCGCCCTCGAGCGCCACCGCCGCCACGAACTGATAGCCGCGTCTGGGAAGCGTGGCGATGTAAGCGGGCACAGCAGCCACGTCCCCGAGCGCCTTGCGGATGGTCGAGATGTTCTGGGTGAGGGTGTCTTCCTCGACGAAGGTTTCGGGCCAGACGACCTTCATGAGATCGTCCTTGTCGATCACCCGGCCCGCATGACTGACCAGGACCGAGAGGGTGTCGAAGGCCTTGGGCGTGAGTCGCACGAGTTCGCCCTCACGCGTCAGGCGGCGCCGCTCCGTGTCGAGGCGAAACGGGCCGAAGTCATAGAACGACACGCCGGGGCATTCTATGCCCTGTGAATGGGCCGCGATCGGGGCGTG
>JBKJTD010000184.1:0-2889 GCA_046590915.1 Vicinamibacterales bacterium | reverse complement strand
CCCGAAGGAAGCCGCCGCGCTGATTAACGGGTTCACCGGCTAACTGATGTCCACGCTGGCCGGCTGGGGCCGGCTCTCCGAGCCGGGCACCGAAGTGCTCGATGAGGATCTCGAACGACTGACCCGGGGCGCCGCCCTGTCGCGCGGTCTGGGCCGTTCCTACGGTGACTCATCCTTGCCCGCGAGCGCGACTGACAAGGTTGCCGCCACTCGTCTCGCCAATCGCATCCTCTCGTTTGACTCCGCCACCGGCGTGATGCGCGCGGAAGCGGGGCTCAGCCTGGTGAATCTCATCAGGCTCATGTTGCCGCGCGGATGGTTTCCACCCGTGGTGCCGGGTACCAAATACGTCACGCTCGGCGGGATGGTCGCCAGCGACGTTCACGGCAAGAATCATCACGTGGAAGGCTGTTTTGGTGCGCACGTGCGCGCACTTCGCCTCCGCCTCGCCGACGACGCCATCGTTGAGTGCAGCGCTGCCGAACATGCCGATCTCTTTTACGGCTGCATTGGCGGGATGGGCCTGCTGGGTCACATTCTAGAAGTCGAGTTCGTGCTGCATCGGATTCCCTCCCAGTGGATCCGGATGGAGCGGGCGCGCGTGCACGACATCGACGCCTATCTTGCCAGCCTGACTCGAGCCGCCGGGACGTGGCCAATGACGATGGGATGGATTGATTGTGTGCATCGCGGTGCCTCGATGGGCAGAGGCGTGCTGATGGCGGGCAGGTGGGCCACTGCCGCCGAGGCGCCAGAGACGCCGCCGCGCGCCAAGGCTGACAAGGTGGTGCCGATTGAATTTCCGAACTGGGCGGTGAACTCGACGACGGTCGGGTTGTTCAACACGGCGTACTACTGGAGTCACATGCGACGGGTGGTGTCGAAGGTTGTCGCTCCCGATCCCTTCTTTTTCCCGCTGGATTCCCTGCTCGACTGGAACAAAGGCTACGGTTCGCGCGGCTTCACGCAGTATCAGTGCGTCGTGCCGAGAGCCGCCGGGGCGCCCGCAGTGCGGGAGTTCATGGATCGGCTCACCACGCTCGGCGGTGCATCGCCGCTGTGTGTGATCAAGGACTGCGGTCCGGAGGGCAAGGGGACGTTGTCGTTTCCCCTGGAAGGCACGTCGATTGCGGTGGACATGCCCGTGACGCCGGACATCCAGCGCATTGTTGATGGACTTAATGAGTTTGTGATATCCACCGGCGGGCGGATCTATCTCACCAAGGATCGCTTCACGCGGCCGGAGCACTTCGCAGCGATGGAGCCGCGACTACCCGCGTTTCAAGCGCTGCGTGAGAAGTGGGATCCGGCGCGCCGACTGCGCAGTGCGCAGTCACGTAGACTCTTCGGGGACAACGCATGAAGGTAGTCGTGTTTGGTGGAACGGCGGGCATTGGCCGGTCGGTGGCGCAACAGCTGGCCGAGCGTGGGGATGTGGTGTGCCTGCTGGGCCGTGATGCGTCGGCGCTCTCGAAAAGTGTGGCCGACCTGACAGCGCGTCACCCTGCGCAGGCCGCGGCGTCGATGGCCGTCTGCGACCTGGAAAAGCCTGAGACCTTTGGGTCGGCACTCGACGCTGCCGATATTGCGCTCGGCGGGTTCGACGCCGCGATTGTGACTGCCGCAATGTTCGCGACGCAGGATGCGCTCGAAGCGGACGTGGAACTCACGCGCCGGCTCACAACCGCCAACTACGCGAACACCGTGACGTTCTGCGAACACGCACGCAAACGGTTGCTCGCGAGAGGCGGCGGCTGGTTGACAGTGGTGTCGTCGGTGGCCGGCGATCGCGGCCGCAAGCCGGTCGCCATTTACGGTTCGAGCAAGGCGGGCCTGTCCACGTACCTCGAAGCGCTCGATCACAAGTTCCGCGAGAAGGGCCTCTGGGTGCTCTGCGTGAAGCCGGGCTTTGTGAAGACGGGTATGACGGCCGGACTCAAACCGCCACCGTTTGCCGGCGATCCCGATCAGGTCGCACGCGACATCCTCCGCGCCATGGACCGCAAGAAGCCGCTGATTTACACGCCGGCCATCTGGGCGCTGGTGATGCTCATCATCCGCAACCTGCCGAGGGCCGTGATGCGGAAGATCGGGTTCTGATGCCGCTCGATCTCGCCTTCGCGCGATCACAGTTCCCCGCACTGTCTGACGATGACTGCGCCTGGGTCTATCTCGATAACGCCGGCGGCTCACAGGTGCTTGGTTCAGTGGCCGACAGGATCCGCGAGTACCTCCTCACGTCGAGCGTTCAAATCGGCGCGAGTTACGGTGTGTCCGCATTGGCCGCAGAGCGTCTCCACGCGGGCCAGTCGGCGATCACCGACCTCGTCAACGCGGCCAGGCCTGAAGAAATCGTCTTTGGACCATCGTCTACCGTCATGATCCAGACGCTGGCGCGGGCCCTCGCGCCGAAGCTGTCGCCGGGTGACGAGGTGGTGGTGTCGATGATCGATCACGAGGCCAACATCGGACCGTGGCTTGCGCTCCAGACCCACGGCATCATCGTCCGTCACTGGACGCTCAATCGAGAGACGATGACGCTGGAGGTCGATGACCTTGAGCGGTTGATGACCTCTCGGACCAAACTGGTCGTCTGCACGCAGACGTCGAACATTTTCGGTCAGCTGATCCCCGTCGAGGCCGTCGCTGCCTGCGCGCATCGTCATGGCGCCGAGGTCTGTATCGACGGCGTGGCATTTGCCCCGCACCGGCTGGTCGATGTGCGCGAGTGGGACGTGGACTACTACGTCTTAAGTCTCTACAAGGTCTTCGGCCCGCATCATGGCGTGTTGTACGGCAAATACGAGCGCCTGCTTGAGCTTGCGAACCTGTCGCATCACTTCATCGCGATGGACAAGATCCCGGGCAAGCTCCAGCCAGGAAACCCCA
>JBKJTD010000179.1:0-3700 GCA_046590915.1 Vicinamibacterales bacterium | reverse complement strand
CGAGCACGAGCAGACGTCCGTCGGGCAGAGGGTCAACGAAACTCCCGGGGAGGACGGCGACAAAGTCGGTCAGATAGGTCGGAGGCGACACCGAGAGTGGCGAGCCCGTGAACACTTCTGCAGTCATGACGCGGCGGCCCTGCCGGAAGTACAACCGGTGACCCTGGCGAGCCCAGACCGACTGACTGTGGTTGTTGCTTGCGACGAGTGTGACCTGGGCCATCTCCGGAAAGGTCGCCACATACGCCTGATTGCGACCCGACCGATCGGAGTGATAGGCGATCAGCCGCCCATCAGCCGAGACGGCGGCATTGGATTCGGCAAAATTCGTCGCCAGCAGTGGGCGCATCGACGGAGCGCTGCCGAGCGTCAGCAGCATCAGGTCGAGTCCACCCTCCAACGTGCGGAGGTTGACGACCAGTGACTCGTTGTTCGGCCACGCGGCCGGCGTCGCCAGTGCGGTATCGCTGATGACAAGGGTGGCCTCGCCGTTGCCCCCGACTTCAACACGGTACAGTCCCGGGCCTGCCGTGCGTGTGACGCCGCGAAAAATGATCGACTTGCCGTCGGGCGACCACACCGGAGAATCTTCACTCCGGAATCCACCCGCAGTGAGCCTGGCGCTCGACTGGCGCTCGATGTCGTAGATCACGATGCGATCGACCCAGGCGCGTTCGACGACCGCGATGTCCTTGCCGTCGGGCGATAGACGCGGCGGTCCGAAATGGCGCAGCTGCTTGACCACGGGTTCAGGCGCGCTACCCGGTCGGCTGGGATCAATCGCCACGAGTCCCCACTCGAAGTCGGCGGGCGAACCCGGCACATACGCCAGTGCCCCTGACGCGGAGATCGCAAAATTGCCGGTGGCGATCGACGGGTCCATGTAGATGTCGGTGACCACCGCCACCCTCGCCTCACCGGCCGAGAGTGTGGCGGGATCGAATGGTGTCGCCATCAAGGCGTTGTCGCGCAGATACACGAGATGGCCGCTGGCCGCCCACCGCGGGTACGTGCCACCATCAAGGATTTTCGTAACCTCACCAGTCTCGAGCGTCACGGCGGCGACGATGAGGTCTGCTGAGGAACGCTGGGCGGCGGGATTCTCGAGCGTGACGACCACGGCTCGTCCGCCCGGCAGCGCGCCGGGATACGACACCTTCGCGTTGGTCACCAGTGTGGGCGGCGTGCCACCAGCCGCCGGCACGCGCCACATTGTCGACTCTGTGCCCTGCGCGACATACACAATCTCGTCGTTGTCGGTCCACGTCGCGCCGCGCGAGGTGCCTTCGAACGTGGCAATCGTTGTCGGGGGGCCGAGGGAGATCGGGACCTTCCGGATTTCGTTGAGGGCGACGAAGCCAATCCACTTGCCATTGGGAGAAAAAAACGCCTGCCGGCCGCCGGCCGTGCCAGGAATCGGCGTGACGGTATATTCGTTCACGTGGCGCAGAAAGAGTTGAGCGCCTTCAGAACCGAAGGATGTATACACGATGGTCTGGCCATCGGGTGAGTACGCGAGCGAGGGTTGGGGAATGCCCTTCTGCAATTGGTAGGGGTCAGGAAAGTTGATCGCCAGCCGGCGTGGTGCGTCGTCAACAGCGCTGGCGGGCCGGAACTGCGTGTAGGCGAAGGCCGCCGAGACCAGCACTAGCGCACCGGCCAGGATCGCGTTGAGCGGCGATCGAGGTGCTGCGGCCGCGGGCGTCGTCACGGTGGATTCGGTGGACGACGGGCCGCCCAATAATTGCAGTCGCGCCTCTCCAATGTCGCGCAGGCGATGTTTTGGATCCTTGACGAAACAGCGTGCCAGCAGCGCGCGGACGTAGGTGGGCGTCGAGTCTGGCAGGGCCGCAAGGTCCGGCTCCCGCGTGATGATCGCCGCGATGACGTCGGTGATGTCGTCTCCGGGAAACGCGCGCGTCGCGGTCAGCATTTCGTACACCACGCAGCCGAACGCCCAGATGTCCACACGCCGATCGACCTGTCGTCCGCGCGCCTGCTCGGGCGCCATGTACGGCGCGGTGCCGAGGATCATCCCCATCGCGGTCATCGCCGGCGAGGTCATTGTCGCCGCCGAGGCAGGTGCGGCTGACACGGCGGAATCGGCACTCTTCGCCAGGCCGAAGTCGAGCACCTTCACGGTGCCGTCGGGCCGGACCTTGATGTTCGCGGGCTTGAGATCGCGATGGATGATGCCGCGTTCGTGCGCCGCGTCCAGCGCGTCGGCAATCTGGGCGGCGATGGGCAGCGCTTCGTCGAGGGGAACAGGGCCGGCCGCGATGCGATCAGCGAGCGTTGGCCCATTCACAAATTCCATCACGAGGGCCTTCACATCGGTGGAGGCTTCCAGACCATAAATGGCCGCGATGTTTGGATGGTTCAGCGCGGCGAGCACCTCGGCCTCGCGCTGGAACCGTGCGAGCCGCTCCGGGTCGCTTGCAACGGATGCCGGCAAGACCTTGAGTGCCACCGTTCGCTTCAGGGTCGTGTCGGTGGCCCTGTAGACCTCGCCCATGCCGCCAGCTCCCGCAGCGCCGGTGACTTCATACGGCCCGAGGCGGGTGCCGACAGGTAGCGTGGTCATGTGGAATCGCGAACGACCGGGATTCTATATCACCCGACGTTATTTTCCCGGCAGCAGTGATTCCCAGTTGAGCAGCATCTGCACCGGCGACTGGTTCGCATCGGCGCGTACCGGACGCCGAATGAGGAATCGGGTGCCATCGTTCGAGACGGCGAATTGATCCATCGCGGAGGATGACTGGAGACTGGTGCGGAACAACGGGCGAGGTGTCTCGGCCGCGCGCGGATTGCCGCCGGGCATCGTGGCGGACATCACCTGTCCGGCCAGGTCGAGGAAATACAGTTCCCGTCCGTCCGGACTCCACCGTGGCTGTACGCCTCCGGCGGTGGAGATCTGCAGCCGCTGGCCATCGGGCGGAAACGGGGTGACGAACACCTCAGGGGTGATCTTCTGCGATGCGTGAAAGGCGATCCACCGGCCATCGGGTGAAAAGCGCGCCTCATCCGCAAGGGGCAGGCCCGTGACCATGGCGACATCCTTCGCCGGGTCGTCAAGCGAGATGACCCACAGTTCATAGTTGGATTTGACCGGACGGCCCACGGTCAGGAAGCGTCCGTCGGGACTCCAGGAGTCTGGATATCCGAGCCAGTCACGCAGCACCATCTCCGTGCCGCCCTGCATGGTGCGCACCACCACCTGGTTGCCCTTGCGCACGGCCAGCTGCGCGCCGGTCGGTGAGAACGCGGGGTCGCTGAATGACCCGCCTTGCAGCGGACCTATTTCCGCGGTCAGTTGTCGCGCGGGGTCGATCATCCAGAGTGAGCTGCCGTTCATGAACGGTTCGCGCCGGGTTGCGGCCACTCGGCCATCGGGCGCCACGTCAAAGTTCGCGAACGCGCCGGAGTCGCCGATCGTGCGATCGAGGCGCCCCGAACGATCCACCCACTCAAACTGGACATCGGAGGCCGCCGGCGACCGAAACGCGAGCACACCCGAGCGCGAGACGCTCACGCCCATGAATCCGGATCGGATGTCCATGCCCAGATCGCCCCCCACACGGACAGGGGCCCCAGCCGGCGCCAAGGTTTCGGGATCCAGGGGCTGGGCCCACAAGATGCCGTTCTGGCCGTAGAGCACAGCGCCGGACGGCGTTGCGAGAGCGGCGGCGATATCCTG
>JBKJTD010000125.1:0-30286 GCA_046590915.1 Vicinamibacterales bacterium | reverse complement strand
CGAATCGGCAGCTGTCGCAGATTCCGGTCATCGTCTACACCGGCAAGGCGTTGTCCAAGCAGCAGGAGACAGAACTGCGTCGCGTGGCCGAAACCATCATCATCAAGGACGTGAAGTCGCTCGATCGGTTGCTCGACGAAACCGCGCTGTTTCTCCATCGCGTGGAGGGCAACCTGCCGGAGCCCAAACGTCAACTGCTCGAGCGACTGCACAGCACCGACCCGGCGTTGTCGGGCAAGAAGGTGCTGGTGGTGGATGACGACATCAGGAACATCTTCGCCCTCACGAGCATCCTGGAGCAGTACTCCGTGGACGTGGTCTACGCCGAAAACGGCCGCGATGCGATCGAGATGCTCAAGAACACGCCCGGGATCGACGGCATCCTGATGGACGTCATGATGCCGCAAATGGATGGTTACGAGGCGATGCAGGAGATCCGGAAAATCAAGTCGTTCAAGTCACTGCCCATCATCGCGGTCACCGCCAAGGCCATGAAGGGCGACCGGGAGCGCTGTATCGAGGCGGGCGCGTCGGACTACATCACCAAACCGGTGGATACGGATCAGTTGATCTCACTGCTGCGGGTGTGGCTCTACAGGTAAGCGACCGTGACTGCTCCACTCGCGACCATTGAATCGCTCGAGATTGACCTGCTGCTTGAGGCCCTCGCGCGGCAACACGGGCTCGATTTCCGCGGCTACGCGCGGTCGTCCTTGCGGCGCCGGGTGCGTGCCGTGCTGACCAGCGAGCAGTTGCCGACGGTCTCCGCGCTTCAGGGGCGCATGCTGTACGACTCGGCGGCGCTGCAGCGGCTCCTCGCCGGACTCTCGGTCAATGTCAGCGCCATGTTCCGGGATCCCGGTTTCTTTCTCGCCTTCCGCCGCCGGGCGGTGCCGATGCTGCGGACGTATCCGTTTATCCGAATCTGGCTGGCTGGGTGTTCAACCGGCGAAGAGGTGTACTCACTCGCCATTCTGCTGCAGGAGGAAGGGCTGTACGACCGGTGCCTCATTTACGCCACCGACCTGAACGACGCCGTTCTGCAGAAGGCGCGGCGCGGCATCTACCCGGTTGACACGATGCAAAAGGCGGCTGCCAGTTACACGGCCGCAGGCGGCGCACACTCGATGTCGGCCTACTACACGGCCGCCTATGACCATGTGATCCTGCACCCGTCCCTGCGTGAGCGTGTGGTGTTTTCCCAGCACAACCTGGTGTCTGACGGCCCCTTCAACGAGTTCAACGTGATCCTGTGCCGCAACGTCATGATTTATTTCTCCCGGCCACTGCAAGACCAGGTCCACGACCTGTTCCTGCGAAGCCTGGCGACATTTGGAATCCTGGGGATCGGGTCGCACGAATCGCTGCAATTCACGCCGGCCGAGCAGCATTACGAGCCGCTCGAGCCTGGCCAAAAACTGTTCAAGCGTGTGCACTGATGGCGTACGACGTGGTGGTCATCGGCGCTTCGCTTGGCGGCCTCTCGGCTGTCTCGGTACTGCTCAAAGCGCTGCCGAAGGATTTTGGTGTGCCGGTCGTCGTCGCGCAGCATCGCGGCGTCCAGATGCCGGAGGGAGACCTCGCCGAGATTTGGCAGCGAGTCTGCGCACTGCCAGTGGTGGACGCGGGCGATAAAGTGGAGATTGCACCCGGCCGTGTCTATATCGCCCCGGCGGACTATCATCTGCTGGTGGAAACGCCGCGCCGATTTGCCCTCTCGGTCGATGCACCGGTGCTGTGGGCGCGTCCGTCCATCGATGTGCTGTTTGAGAGCGCGGCCGATGCGTTCGGTCCAGCAGTGATTGGAGTCGTCCTCACCGGCGCAAGCGCCGACGGCAGCGTGGGGCTCAAGGCGATTCGCGATCACGGCGGGTGCGCCCTGGTCCAGGACCCTGCCACGGCCGAGTGCGCGGTGATGCCGCGCGCGGCGCTGACGGCGACGCCCGTCAACCATGTGCTGCCCTTGGACGAACTCGGACGAATCGTCGTCGCACTCGCTGGCGTGCCTCGAGTGGGAGGCCTCCGGTGAGCGACGCCCGTATCCTCATTGTTGACGACTACCCGGACAATCTGCTCGCGCTTGAGGTGACGCTGCAGGGGGCCGGCCATGAGGTGGTCCGCGCCAATTCGGGCAAGGAAGCCCTGAAGGCGATCCTGGCCCAGGACTTCGCCCTTGTCCTCATGGATGTGGCCATGCCGGAACTGGACGGCTATGAAACAGCCACGCTGATTCGCGGACGTGAACGCTCGCGGCTCACGCCCATCATCTTCCTCACGGCCAACAACAAGGCTGACGCACATGTCTTCCAGGGGTACTCCGTCGGTGCGGTGGACTACATGGTCAAACCCTTCGTACCGGAGGTCCTGCTCTCGAAGGTGGCCGTGTTCGTGGAGCTCTACACGAATCGGCAGACACTGACGCGGCAGGCCGAGGCCCTCAAGGACGCCTACGACGAAGTCGAACAACGGGTGCAGGCTCGTACCGCCCAACTCAATGAGGCACGGTTGGAAGCCGAGTCGATGAACCGGCTCAAGGACGATTTTCTGGGCACCCTCTCCCACGAACTCCGCACACCGCTGAATGCCATTCTGGGCTGGACCCATATTCTGGAATCGGGCCGGCGCGACGAAGAGACCATCGCCCGCGCGACGCGAGTCATCAAGAACAATGCGCAACTGCAGTCACAGCTGGTGGACGACATCCTCGACGTCTCACGCATCATCAGCGGCAAGTTGCACCTCAAACTCGCGCCCGTGGACCTCCACGCGGTCATCCACGCCACGCTCGAGACGCTTCATCCCGCCGCCGAGGCCAAGGGGATCAGTCTCACGGCGACGCTCGCCGAGTGCGACACCCTGCGCGCCGACCAGGCTCGCCTGCAGCAGGTGATGTGGAACCTGCTCTCCAACGCGATCAAGTTCACGCCCAAGGGCGGACACGTCACTCTTGACCTGACCTGTGCCGATGGCGAGGTGCGCGTGGTGGTGGTCGACGACGGCGAAGGCATTGACGCAAATTTCCTGCCCCTCGTCTTCGATCGATTCCGGCAGGCCGACAGTTCGTTCTCGCGGCCGCACAACGGCCTCGGCCTTGGGCTGGCGATCGTACGGCACCTGGTCGAACTGCACGGCGGCCGCGTCGCCGTGGCCAGTCAGGGCCAGGGGCACGGCGCGACATTCACGGTGGCAATCCCCTTTCAGACGCCAGAGACACACGAGGAGGCGCCCAAGGTCGAACGCGACGACGTCTCGGATCGTGACGTGCGCGCTGAGTTGCCATCACTTATCGGCGTCTCGGTGCTCGTTGTCGACGACGACGTGGACTCTCGAGAGATGCTGACGGTCGTGTTGGAAGACCGTGGCGCCGAGGTCAGATCCACAGAGTCTGCATCTGCCGGCCTGACGGCGCTCCGAGAGCGCGTGCCCCATGTCATCGTGAGCGACATCGGCATGCCTGGTGAAGATGGTCACGCGTTCATCCGAAAGGTTCGCCGTCTTGCCCCCCACCGAGGGGGTAACGTTCCGGCCGTGGCCCTGACCGCGTACGCCACACCGGCCGATGCGGCCAACGCACTGGCTGCAGGCTTCAACCGGCACCTCACCAAACCCATCGTCGCCGACGACGTCGTGCATGTCGTGGCCAACCTTGCTTTACCCAAGAGCGTCGACGTGTAAACTGGATAAACCCCGGCGTATGGAGGCGCCTCGTGCGCACAGAGCGAGATAAGCCCGTCGTCCTCGTTGTGGACGACGAAGCGGACGTCATCCGGTTCGCCGTGACGTTTTTTACAGAACTGAACTACAAGGTCATCGCCGCGACGACTGTGGCCGAGGCCGTGCGTGCCATCCACAACGAAACCACCAACACGATCGTGGCGTTCGTTGACATCCGGCTCACGCGGGGCCCGTCCGGCCTGGAACTTCTCAAATACATCAAAACGACCGCCGCGCACCGCGTGGTGCCATACGTCTTCACGGGGAGCAGTTCGAAGACCGTGTATCTCGAGTCGATGCGGGCGGGCGCCTACGGCGTGTGCCGCAAGACCGGCAGCGCCGACGACTGGGACCTGCTTGCTCCACTCGTCAATCCAGAGGAGTCGGCGGTGCTCAACATGGTGAGTTCCTCGTCCGAAGAAGATCTGACCGGCCTTTACAACTACCGGCACTTCAGAAAATTGGCGGCAGAGCTCTTCAGAAGCTCCAGGGATCGTTCGGATCCCGACGTGATCTCAATGCTGCTGGGCGATGTCGATCACTTCAAGTCGATCAACGAAACCTACGGGTATCAGGCGGGAGACCAGGCACTCCGGTCCGTGGCAAACATGCTGCGCGAACAGATCAGACCGTCCGATCCGATTTGCCGCAGGGGCGACGAGTTCCTTGTCCTCATGCCGGATTGCACTGAAGGCACTGCGCTCGACCGTGCAGCCCACCTTCAGAAGCTCGTGGCCAGGACGCCCATGCGGACCGATGACGGCGGACCGCTGTCGCTCTCACTGTCGATCGGGGTGGGCACCATCTCTTGCGGGGAGCTCGGCAAAGGCGAAGACGGGCCCAGGAACGCGTTCTCGGTCCTCTACGACCGCGCCGACCTCGGTGACCACGGACTCAAGCAGCGACGCATCGTGGCGGGGCATTCTTCCGGACGCTAGCGTTCGCCGCGCACAACGCGCGTGTATGGCGCCACTGCCGCGGTCAGCCGGTGCACACTCCGGTCGGCCGCGCGTCAAGCATCGGATGGCCGCACAGTAAAGAGACGACGCAGCACCGCGTCGGCCGGCGTGAGAGTGACGTTGAAGGCCGCGCACGTGTGGGACATCTCGACCGGTGAGTCGTAGGTGTCCATGCCGGCGAGCAGGCCGGCGACGACGTCGGGCAGACCCGGCAGCGCCTCGCCGGGCGAAATGCGGTTGACGCTCAAGGTTCGGCCGAGCAACCCACTTGTGCGTGAGATGACGTCGTTCCATGAAAGCGGCTCAGGACCGCCGATGGAAATCTGTTGATTGCGGGCGGCGGGATTGTCGACCCCGGCCACCGCAAACGCCGCGACATCGTCGACCGACACGAACGAATGCTTGCGATGGCCTTCCCCCACCAATGTGATCGGACTGCCCGACTGAAGTGGCAGACCGAGGATCATGCCGAACCACACTTCCATGAAGATGTTTGGCGAGAGGATGGTGTAGGTCGTGCCCGCGCGTTTCAGATGCGCCTCGGTGAGGGCTTTGCCCTTGAGGAACGGCACGGGGCTGTCGACGGAGGCGCCCATGGCCGAGGTGAAGATGAACTGCGTGACGCCGGCCTCACAGGCCGCGTCGATGAGGCTGCGGTTCCCCGCCACCTCGACCGAGTCAACGGTGTCGTCTCCGCCGCGGGACGCCGAGTTGGCGGTCGTAATCACAATGTCCACGCCTCGCATCGCACGATCGAGTGACGCGCGGTCCTTCAGGTCGCCAATGTGTGGCTCGACGCCGATGTCCACCAAAGCGGAATGGTCGGAGCGTTCACGCACAAGCGCGCGCACGTGACGTTCCTGCCCGCGCAACCGGCGCGCGATCACACCGCCCAACTGTCCTGTCGCTCCAACCAGCAAAATCACTCTGCCACTCCTTCGCAAACGCCCACGCACCTCATCTGCCCCGCAATCGCACCGTCACCGTCGTGCCCTGTCCGAGCCGGCTGTCGATGGCAACCTGCCCCCCGTTGAGCTCCACCAGCGTGTGCACGATGGATAGTCCAAGACCGCTACCGTCACCGCTTGCCAGGCCGGCGCTGCCCTGCCAGCCGGGGTTGAACGCCCGAGCGTGATCCTCTGCACTCATCCCGGGGCCGTTGTCGCTGACGCTGAGCCACACGCTGTCGCCATCCAGCCCCCCATCGAGCACCACGGTGCTTCCGGCTGGGCAATATTTGACCGAGTTGCCGATCAGGTTGCAGAAGACGCGCAGCATGTGCGCGTAATCCACCGTCAGCTCCGCGACCGGCACGTGGCGCAACTCCAGCGCGACACCCGCGCGCGTGGCAATCAGCTCCATCGTGTCGCACACGTCACGCATCAGGGCCTGCGCCGCGATAGGCTCGCGTCGCGGTCCCACGGCGGGGGCAGACAGGGTGTCCTGCAGCAGGTCGTCAATGAGCGTTCGCATGACACCCGTGGCCTTGAGCATGCGGCCGGCCATGACGCCGTGAGCTGGATCACCCGCGCTGTGCAGTTGGCTAGCGGCCAAACTGAGGATCTGCAACGGCGTGCGCAGATCGTGAATGACAACGGCCAGCACCTTCTCTCTGGCCAGCACCATCGCTCGCGCTCGAGCCGCTTCTTCGCTGGCTTGGCGCGCGACGTCGCGCAGCCCCAGTTCGCGCGCTGCAGACATCGCCAACTGCGTGACGATCGCCACCTCGGTGTCCGTCCAGGCGCGGGGCTCGTGGTCAACGACGCACAGGCTGCCGATGGTCTGGCCGTGCAGTTGCATGGGCACGCCCACGTAGGCCCGAATACCCAAGGTGGTCACCGTGGGCACGGCCTGCCAGACCGGATTGGCGTGGGTATCGTCGATGACCAGCGGTTCGGCTTGCGCCAAGGCGTGGTGGCAGAAGGTTCGTCCAGTCAGTTGCCGCTGGCCGGTCAGGGCATCCGGAAAGCCGACCTGACTTTTGTAAAAATCCCGCTCGGCGTCGACGATGGACACAAAGCTCGCCGGGGCCTTCAAGAGCAGTGCGGCCAACCGTGTGAGGGCGTCAAAGGCCTCTTCGGGCTCACTGTCCAACAGTCCTGAGCGCTCGACTGCCGCCAGGCGTTCCGGGGAGCGCAGGACGACCTCCAGTGCGGCCTCGTCGTGGTCGAGCTTGGACATGACTTAACAAATCATATTCGCTCTGCCGAGCGCGTGTGCCTACTCCTTCTGCTCCTTCTGCTCCTTCTGCAGGTAATCTCGCAAAAGTCTGATGTTCCGCGTGTTCGCCTTGAAGGCGATGTCGAACAGGTCGCCCACCACCGGCACCGCGCCCACCAACAGGTCCAGGAACATGTTCCCCACCATACGTGCCACGAGCGCGTTGGGCACCCCGTACTGCAAGCTCCTGTAGATGAGCGAGCCGGACACGAGCGCCGACACGGCGTCACCAACGTAGGGCACGAAACCAATCAGCGAATCCACGCCGATGCCTCCGACCAACGGCAGAGGGATGGCGGTGTCCATCACGCGCGCTGTGCGATCGAGCCGCTGCAGCAGCACGGCCCTGGCCGCACCGGCGTCCAACCCCCGGGCCGCACCGCGATCACGAATGCGCCTGGCGACATGCAGGAAGACCAAGCGGACGACCACGAACGCGACCAGCACGATGATCGCGAACAGGGCAAAGCCCGCCAGAAGAAACGTGACGAGAGCGTCGAGCATCGGTAGAGCTATTATGCGCTCGACCGTCACTCTGGCGCCTCGACCCTCAGAACCGCGTGCCGCTGCGGACGCCGGCACGTGGATGCGAGATGCCAGGTCGCGCATGAAGTGCAGAAGCCACGAGGGGCGCGGCCGAGCCAGAAATGCTCTGCCCACTGCGTACATCAGGATCGCTCAAGTCTGAACGTCGTAACCCCACCCGATACACAGAACCGCAACTACGTCATCACGCACTCCTGTCTGACGTCACGCTGCCCCGGCGCAGTTCATGCGCTGGAACCGGCTGCTCGATCAGATGCGATGATCGGCGCGCGTCGCGCGGGCGCACGAGGGGGATCACCTCTTCGGCAAATCGCTCCATCTCGTCGTGCTGCGGACTGAACTGCAGCAGCAACAGATCCACGCCCGCCCTCTCGAACTCGACGATGCGCTCCGCCACCTGCTCGGGCGTTCCCACCAGCCCGCTTTGCAGACCGCGATTCGACACGGAATAGTCCTCGAGGCTCACCCGCTGCTCGAGCTGCGTGTTCGACAGCCATTCCTGGTAGTTGTCGTAGCCACGCGCGCTCTGCCGCACATTGGTGATCCGATCGACCTCCTTCCGCACCTCCTGATCGGTGCGGCGAACGACCACATAGCCGGCCGTTCCAAACGTCATCGGCGGCAATGACAGCGCCTCTCGCCGCGCGCGCATGTCGGCCACTTTCCCCGCGATGACGTCGGGTGGGTCGCCGTGCGTCAGCCATGCGTCGCAGTTGGCCGCAATCAGGGCTTTGGCCGCGGGAGACTCGCCGCCGGCATAAATCGGGGGACGCGGTTTACGCACGGGCTTCGGCTCCAGCACCGTGTCCTCGACGGTGTAGTACTTGCCGCGGAAGTCGAATACCCGCTCCCGCCACACCCCGTCGACGACCTTCAACCACTCTTGCGTTCTGGCGTAGCGATCGTCGTGCTGATCGAAGGGCACGCCGTACATCCGGGCTTCCGACGCCCACCATGACGACACAACATTGAGCGCCAGGCGTCCGCCGCTGATGTGGTCGATCGTGGCGGCGCGTTTGGCGAACAGCGCCGGTGGGTGGAACGTGGGCCGGACGGCGACCATCAGCTCGAGCGATTCGGTGACCGCGGCGATGGCGGCCGCGGTGCTCCAGGCATCGAGCGACGGAGCCGTCGCACCTTTGATGTCGTTGAGATTCAGCTCGGCGATCAGCGTAAGGTCGAAGCCGATTTCCTCGCTGCGGCGCGCGAGCCTTCTTACGTACCGCCAGCTCGCCTCCATATCCTCGTCATCGACATTACGGAGCCATCCGCCGAAGACCGGCAGCCAGTATCCGAAGCGCATCATGCCACCTCCTGCGCCACGCGGGCGATCTCGACTTCGAGCCAGTCGGCCAGCCGGGCGAAGGGATCGAACCCGATCACGCGCGGCGCGTCGGCCACGAAGTTCGAAAGCGCGTTGATGTCATAGAAGACGGGCGTCCCGGTCGCCTCGTCGATCAGATACTCCACGCCCCCGATCTCGATCCCGGCCGCTGCCGTGATGCGCTCCACGGCGGCGATGATCTCGGCCGGCGGCGTGTAGCCCTCCACGCGGATATTGTTGGACGGCGTATCTGCGGCGCACGCGATGCGCGAGAGCTCCGCGCCGTCGATGCCGCGGCACACGTCTGCGGGGCACAGATTGAACGTGTCGCCGGACGAGTAGATGCGGATGGCGTAGAGAAAGCGGCCATCGAGCACTTCGACGCGCACAATCCGCCCGTCGCGCGCCGTGAGGAATTCCTGCACGAGCGCGACACCATCCA
The DNA here is from genome assembly GCA_046590915.1 of Vicinamibacterales bacterium. Lineage (GTDB taxonomy): Bacteria > Acidobacteriota > Vicinamibacteria > Vicinamibacterales > SCN-69-37 > SYFT01. The sequence continues at coordinate 21,081 of JBKJTD010000125.1, read as the reverse complement.
CACCAAGGCTCGTTTCCGCCACGCGCGATGCCTGCTCCAGCGCCTCACGCGTCTCGAACCGGAGGATGCCCGCGCCGCTTCCTCCGATATTCGGCTTGACCACGACAGGAAAGCGAAGACCGTCGGCCGCTTCGGCGGCCTGCGCCCAGTGGTGAATGACACGCGACCGCGGGTACGACAGCCCGAGATGCTGCAGCAGCGTGAGCTGGCGGGCTTTCGAGATCTCCGTCGACCACGCGCGCACGCCGTTGATCACGCGCACGCCGAGGCGCTCAAGATGGGCGAGGTAGTCGAGGGTATAGAAAGTGCAATCGGCGCCGCCGCGCGTGTACGCCGATGGGCTCATGCGATTGAGCACCACGCGGTGCGGCTCGGACGCCGATGGATCGAACGCGTGGCCGGCCGCATGCAGGCGCGTGAACGGTACGCCCCGGCGATCGAGTTCGGTGAACAGCGGCCGGTACCAGTCCGGGTGCTCGTAATAGATCGCGAGGGCGGGCGTGAGCCGAGTTCGGGACGGACTTCCTGAGATAGCGACTGCGGTCGGTGGCATAGTGCATTCCTTTGTCAGAGCAAAAAAAAAGGCCCTTCTCCCGGGAGAAGGGCCTCGACATGTCGGCCTCGATTGAGGCCGTGGATCAGATGTTGATCATGTGCAGGCGTCCGCTCCCGTCTCCCTCATGGGAGAACAACAGGTCGCGCAACAGAAGCACCGACGCATGACGAAAACGATCCTAAGTGGCGCCGGGGCGCGTTGTCAACGTACGCCGCGGTTGTCGCTTCCCTTAGTCCGGCGAGCAGCGTACGGTGGGGTCGTTCGTGACTGCCTGACATCAGACGCCCCGTCAGTGTGCCCCGCGCTCCTATGTCCGGACCGCGCCGCTGTCTCTGCCGTGGCATCCTTTGTAAAGGTTGCGGCCGGATCCGTCTATGGACTACGCTGCGCCGAGGCTCGTCGTGCGTCGATCCGCACCTGGATGGTGTGCTCAGGGTCCGATAAGGGTGGTGTTGTAATCGTGCCAGAGCAGACGCCACGTACGCTGGAGGAACAGCAGCGCCGTCAGGCAGCGCTACTCGCGCTGACCGGAATGATCGCCGAGGCGGAGACGGAAGGCGCGATCTGCCATGCGGTGGCACGCGGGCTGCACGAGGGGCGCCTCGGGTTCGACTTCGTCGCGGTGCTCCTTGTGGACGAGGCGACAGGCGAGCGAGAGCTGGTCGCCAGCCGCGGCTGGAAGGACGCGCCCACCGGGCTGCGCGTCCGGCCGGGCCAGGGCCTCTCGGAACGTCCGCTGCTCGACGGCCGGCTGCACTACACACCGGTCGTGACGGCCGATACCCGCTACCTCCCCACCCCGAACAACGGATCAGAAGTGGACGTCCCGCTTCGCGTGAACAACCGGCTGGTCGGGGTGCTGGTCGTCGAGAGCGTGCGACCGCACGCGTTCGCCAGCGAGGACTTCGACATTCTGCGCGCCGCGGCCAACCAGGCGGGCATCGCGATCGGCCGGGCCCGCATGCTGGCGTCCGAGCGCCGCCGTGCGGACGAGCAGGAGGCGCTGCGCGCCACGATGGCGGACCTGGCGGCGAATCTCGAGCTGGCGGACCTGCTGCAGGCGGTGCTCGAGCGCGCGGTTCAGCTGCTGGGTGTGAGTCACGGTGAACTGGCGATCTACGACGCGGAGCGCCGCGAGCTGGAGGTGTCGGCCAGCTACAACGTGGGCAAGAAGGACACGACGGGAACCCGGCTGGGCCTGGGCGAAGGGGCGATGGGTCATGTCGCCCTGACGCACGAGCCGCTGATCATCGCGTCGTACCGCGAGTGGGCCGGCCGATCCGGTCAATACGCGCAGGTCGAGTTCCACGGAGTGATGGTGGCGCCGTTGCTGGTCGCCGGGACGCTCGTGGGTGCGGTCGCCGTCATGGACAAGGACGAGCGGCGCCGGTTCCGGGAGGAGGACCTGCGCCTGCTGGAGCTGTTCGCCCCTCAGGCGGCGATCGCGATCGAGAACGCGCGGCTGTTCGCGGCCGAACGCCGCCGCGCCGAGGAACAGCAGGCACTGCTCGACACGATGAAGGACCTCGCGGGCGAACTGGAGCTCGGCAAGGTCCTGCAGCGTGTGCTCGAGCGCGCGGTCACGCTGCTCGACGTGACCGGTGGTGAGCTGGCCACGTGGGACGAGGCCACCAAGGACCTGGTCATCGTCGCGAGCCAGAACATGGGCGCGAACGCGGTGGGCAGCCACATGGCCCTGGGCGAGGGCGCGATGGGACAGGTCGCTGAAACGTGCCAGCCGCTGATCATCCCGCGGTACCAGGAGTGGCTGTCGCGCTCCGAGCAGTACACGCAGAGCACAGTGCAGTCGGTCATGGCGGCCCCGCTGATGATCGGCCAGCGACTGATGGGCGTCATCGCGAGCGTGCACTCCGATCCGGATCGGGAGTTCGGCCCGAAAGACCTGCGCCTGCTGGATTTGTTCGCGCCCCAGGCGGCGATTGCCATCGAGAACGCGCGGTTGTTCACGACGTCGCGTCGCCAGCGTCAGTATTTCGCCGAGCTCGTGCAGAACAGTCCAGTGGCGATCGTGACTCTCGACATGCAGCACAACGTCAGCAGCTGCAACCCGGCCTTCGAGCAGCTGTACGGGTATAGCGAGTCTGAGGTGACGGGGCGGAACCTCGACGATCTGATCACGGACGCGGAAACGCGCGCCGAGGCCGTCGGCTACACGGAGCAGGCGTTGGGTCTTCATACCGTGCGCGCGATCGGCCGACGCCGGCGCCGTGACGGAACGCTCGTGGACGTCGAGGTCCTCGGCGTGCCCGTGGTGGTGGATGGCGAACGCGTGGGCATGATGGGGCTCTACCACGACATCTCGGCCCTGCTCGCGGCACGACAGGACGCGGAGGCAGCCAACAGCGCCAAGAGTCAGTTCCTGGCGAGCATGAGCCACGAGCTGCGCACACCGCTCAACGCCATCCTCGGCTACAGCGAGATGCTCCAGGAGGACGCGCGCGACAGTGGCCATGAGGACTCGCTCGCGGATCTGGAGAAGATTCACTCGGCGGGAAAGCACCTGCTCAATCTCATCAACGACGTGCTCGATCTCTCGAAGATCGAGGCGGGCAAGATGGAGTTGCATCTCGAAACCTTCGTGCTGCGCCCCGCGATCGAGGCCGTGGCGGGAACGGTGTCGCCCCTGCTGGCACGCAACGCGAACCAGTTGGTGCTCGACCTGGCCCCCGACCTCGGCAGCATGCACTCGGACGCGATGCGGGTGCGCCAGATCCTCCTCAACCTGCTGTCGAACGCCACCAAGTTCACGGACCGGGGCGTCATCACGGTGTCGGCGCGGCGCGAGGGCGCGGGCGATTGCGCCGCCATCGTGCTCGACGTCGCGGACACGGGCATCGGGATGACGCCGGAACAGTTGTCGCGATTGTTCACGGCGTTCGCACAGGCGGACAGTTCGACATCGGCGCGGTACGGCGGGACGGGACTGGGCCTCGCCATCAGCCGCCGGTTCTGCGAACTGATGGGCGGGAGCATCGGTGTGTCGAGCCGCCCTGGCGCGGGGACCACGTTCACCGTCCGGCTGCCAGCAGCCCTCCCCGCTGTCCCCGCAGCGGCCCCGATCATCGAGGCCGCGGAGGGCGACGCGCCCACGGTGCTCGTGATTGACGACGACGCGGTCGCGCGCGACCTGGTGTCGCGACTGCTGGGCCGGGCCGGGTTGCGCGTCATCACTGCGAGCGACGGCGCGACTGGTCTCGCTCGTGCGCGAAGTGAGCAGCCGGCCGTGATCACGCTCGACGTGGTGATGCCGGGAATGGACGGCTGGGAGGTGCTGACGGTGCTCAAGTCCGATCCGGCCGTGCGCGAGATTCCGGTGGTCATGCTCTCGATGCTCGACGAGCAGCAGCTGGGCTTCGCGCTGGGCGCCGCCGACTTCCTCACCAAGCCGGTGGATCGTACGCGGCTGCTCGAGTCGGTGCGCGCGCGCATCGGGACCGGCGGCGGCGGGCCGGTGCTCATCGTGGAGGACGATGAGGCGGCGCGCGGCCTGCTTGCGCGCGCGTTGGGCAGCGCGGGCCTCGCAGTCCTCGAAGCGGAGGATGGGCGCGCGGCACTGGACCTCGTCAGGCACCACACGCCTCAACTAATCCTGCTCGACCTGATGATGCCTGGCATGGACGGCTTCGAGTTCCTGGAGGCGATGCGGGGCCTGCCGGCCTTGGCGGCGGTGCCGGTCATCGTCATCACGGGGAAGGACCTGACACCCGAGGACCGTGCGCGGCTCAACGGCGGCGTGCAGCTGATCATGCAGAAGGGGGCCACGAGCGCTGATGCCCTCGTGACCGAAGTGCGGCAGCTGGCGCGCGGGCAGCGGACCGGAGGCGCCGCATGAGCGCGCCGCACACCGCGGCGCTTCGCCAGGCGGCGTTGCTGCGCCTGACCACCGGCATCGCCAGCGCCGAGAACGAGCACGAGGTACACGAGTCCATGGTCTCCGGCCTGCACGACGATGCACTGGGATTCAGCTTTCTGGGAGTGTTCCTGCTCGATCCCGGTACGGGCGACCGGGTGTTGCAGGCCAGCCGCGGCTGGAAGGACGTGCCGCCGAACTGGCGGGTGCCGCGTGGCGTCGGGATCAGTGAGCAGGCGATGCAGGACGGCCGGCTGCACTACACGCCGGATGTGACGCGCGACGCCCGCTACCTGCCGAGCCTGCGCACGGGGTCGGAGGTGGACGTGCCGCTGCGCCTGGACGGCGAGACGATTGGTGTGCTGGTAGTTGAGAGCAGCGAGCCGGACGCGTTCGCGGAGGAGGACTTCGAGATCCTGACGGCGGCGGTCAACCAGGCGAGTATCGCGATCGGCCGTGCACGGCTCCTCGCGTCTGAGCGGCGGCGCGCCGACGAGCACAAGGCGCTGCTCGATACGATCGCCGACTTGTCGGGCGACCTGGAGTTGCCCCGCGTGCTGGAGTCGGTGCTGCGACGCGCGGTCGCGCTCCTGGGCGTGACCGGCGGCGAGGTCGCGATCTGGAACGAGGAGGCGGGGGCGCTGGAAGTCGTGGCCAGTGAGAACATCGGCAAGGCGTCCATCGGTACCTTCATTGCCCTGGGTGAGGGCGCAATGGGATCGGTCGCCAGCACGCAGACGCCTCTCATCATCCCGTCGTACCACGAGTGGCTCGGACAGTCAGCGCAGTACGCCGATGTCCTGGTGCACTCGGTGATGGCGGCGCCCCTGATGATCGGTCGCCGTCTGGTGGGGGCCATTGCGACGGTCCATGCCGACCCGGCGCGGGTGTTCAACGCGGAGGACCTGCGGCTGCTCAACATGTTCGCGCCGCAAGCAGCGATCGCGATTGAGAACGCGCGGTTGTTCTCCCAGGAGCGGCGACGCGCGGAGGAACAACAGGCGCTGCTCGACACGATGAAGGACCTCGCGGGCGAACTGGAGCTGCAGAAAGTGCTGCAGGCCGTACTTGCCCGGGCGGTGACGCTCCTGGGCGTGACCGGCGGCGAGGTGGCCATCTGGGACGAGGAGGCTGCGGCGCTGGAAGTCGTGGCCAGCGAGAACATCGGCAAGGCGTCCATCGGTACCTTCATTGCCCTGGGTGAGGGCGCAATGGGATCGGTCGCCAGCACCCAGACGCCTCTCATCATCCCGTCGTACCACGAGTGGCTCGGGCAGTCGGCGCAGTACGCCGACGCGATCGTGCACTCGGTCATGGCAGCGCCGTTACTCATCGGCCGCCGGCTCGTGGGCGCGATCGCGACGGTGCACTCGGACCCGCAACGGGTGTTCGGACAGGAAGACCTGCGGCTGCTCAACCTCTTCGCGCCCCAGGCCGCCATCGCCATCGAAAACGCGCGGCTCTTCACCGCGGCGCTGCGCCAGCGCGAGTACTTCGAGACGCTGGTGTCCAACAGCCCGGTCGCCATCGTCGTGCTCGATCGCGAGCACATCATCGTGACGTGCAACCCGGCGTTTGAGGCGCTGTTCGGCTACACGCGGGACGAAGCGGTCGGTCGCGACCTGGACTCGCTCATCACGACAGAGGCCACGCGCAGCGAGGCGATCGGGTACACGCAGGAAGCGCTGAGTCACCCCGTGCACGGGATCGGGCGGCGTCGGCGCAAGGATGGCAGTCTGGTGGACGTCGAGGTGCTCGGCGTGCCCGTCATCGCCTCGGGCTCGCGCGTGGGGCTCATGGGGCTCTATCACGACATCAGCGAACTGCTGGCGGCGCGGCGGGACGCCGAGGCAGCCAACGCGGCGAAGAGCCAGTTCCTGGCCAGCATGAGCCACGAGCTGCGAACGCCGCTGAATGCGATCATCGGGTACGCGGAGATGCTCGAGGAGGAGATGCAGGACCTCCAGCAGCCTGGCGTCGGCGACGACCTCCAGAAGATACGAAGGGCGGGACGGCACTTGTTGTCGCTGATCAACAACATCCTCGACCTGTCGAAGGTCGAGGCCGGCAAGATGGACGTCGATGCCGCGACATTCGCGCTGGCGCCGACGATCGAGGACGTCGTGAGCACGATGCGGCCGCTGTTGAGCCCGAACGGCAACCAACTCGTGGACGAGGCCGACCGGATGCCGGAGACCATGCACTCGGATGAGACCAAAATCCGCCAGATGCTGTTGAACCTGCTGTCGAACGCGAGCAAGTTCACGTCGAACGGCCGCATCACACTGGCGGTACACGGCGAGACCGCAGACGGCGTGGACGCCGTCGTGTTCGCGGTGCGGGATACGGGCATCGGGATGACCCCGGAGCAGCAGGCGCGGCTCTTCGAAGCCTTTTCGCAGGCCGAGGCGTCCACGATGCGCCGGTACGGCGGCACCGGACTCGGACTGGCGATCACCCGCAGCTTCTCGCGGTTGCTCGGCGGCGACGTAACGGTCGCAAGCCGATCGGGTGAGGGTTCCGCGTTTACGATCCGGCTTCCGCGTGTGTGCGAGAGTCCTCACTGACAAGTGCTGCGGCGGGCTGACGCCGACGGTTGGAGCGCAATGGCCAGAATCCTGCTCGTCGAGGACAACGAGATGAACCGCGACATGCTCTCCCGGCGACTCATCCGCCGCGGGTACGAGGTGGAGTTCGCCGTCAACGGCCGGGAGGGTGTGGACAAGGCCCGCGCCGGCACCTACGACCTCGTGCTGATGGACATGAGCCTGCCGGAGATTGACGGCTGGGAGGCTACGCGGCAACTGCGCGCCACCCCGGAAACAAAGGACCTGCCCATCATCGCGCTCACGGCGCACGCCATGGCCGGCGACCGCGACAAAGCCCTTGAGGCCGGCTGCAACGACTACGACACCAAGCCGATAGAGATCGACCGGCTCCTGAGCAAGATCGCGGCATTGATCGCCCCGCCTGCGTCACACGCCTGAGTCGCCTCACGGCGATCCAGGCGACGACAATGGCAACAGCCCCTCCGGGAAGCGTGTTTCCACGCGCGCTTCTCAGGCCAGCCAGCGGAGGCCGGTCAGCGCCCGCGTGGCGACCGCGTCGAACCAGGAGCGGTCCTCAGCCACTCGCGCGCTTTGCCGGCCGACGCCGACTGCGGGTAGTGCTGAAGGATGGTCTCAAAGGCGCGGCGGGCCCTGTCGGGCATCCCGTTCAAGTCATACGCACGGCCGAGCGCCAGGAGGAACTCGGGCGCGGGAATGCTGCCCGGAAACTCCTTGAGCGATTTTTCGAGCACGGCCGCGGCGCGCGCGCCGTCCCTCAGTTCGAGAAAACTCAGGGCCACTTCGAAAAGAATCGCACGCCGAAGCCCCCCATCAACCTGTGCGCTCGAATGCCGTGCGGCGCGGTCGTAATAGGCCGTGCTTGCCTCGAAAAACCCCGCGGCGCGCAACGACCGCGCCATCGCCAGCACGTCCTGGAAGCTGTTTCTGTTTTGCCGCAGCCGCTGATCGAGAGTGTTGATCCCAGCTAGGGGGGGTATCGCGTTGACGACTTTGGCGAGATCGTGGGCGCCGAGAAAGCCACGGTGGAACACCAGTGGCATCCCGTGCGAATTGGTGAACACGAGATGAGGCAGGGGCCCGACGTTGAACGTGCGTGCGAGATCGCGGTGCATGTCGAAATGGAGCCGCACGCCGATGATCTTGTGCGTGAAGGCGGCAATCACCTTCGGATCCGTGTAGACGTGCGCATCCATCTCCTTGCACGGCACGCACCACTCGGCCCAGAAGTCGATGAACATCGGCAGGCCGGCCTTCTGGGCGGCGGCGCTGGCCTGCTTCAGATCCGTGTACCAGGCGATTTCGCCCGCGCGCGCCTCGGGCGCCGCGGCGAGCATTGCCGCGACCGCGAGCCACGCGCGAAGCGCCACACGAACAGCCGTCATCAGAACTGGAACCGCAGCCCGAGCTGCGCCTGCAACGGCGTCGTCCGCAGGGCGCTGCCGAGAATGTACCGGCCGTTAGCGTCCCTGACCTGACCGAAATTGGGATTGGTACTCGGCGTGCCGAGGTCGGCCCCATATGTCATCTGCGTCGTTTCGACGTTGTCGGCGTCGAACACGTTGAACAGCTCGACGAACGCGGACAGGTTCTTGTCGCCCCCCACCATGAAATTCTTCTGAAGGCGCAGGCTCACGTCCGAGAAGCCCCTGTTCCTGAATGTATTCCGGCCGACCACTGCCCCGTTCAGCATGGGCCGATCGTTGGGGACGCCATCGCGGTTCGAGTCGACCCCGGTGCGCGCGCTGAACGGCCGGCCGGAATTGAACCGCATCTGTGTCGAGGCCTGCAGGCCGCGCGGAAGAAAGATGACGGCGTTGGCCGCGAACTGATGCCGCTGATCGATGTTCGACCAGCTGTACTCGTTGGCGAGATTAGTGGCATCGGTATAAAACGCGCTGCTGAACCCGCCGTTTTCATGATCATCGTCGCTGCGGCTGAAACCAAGCGTGTAGCTCGCATCGGCCGTCACGCGGGGCCGGCGCAGGCTGAGGCTGGCGGTCAGGCCCTTGTAGTTCGAGCGCGCGGTCGACTCCGTCACATAGACGGCGCCATAGCGCGGGTCCGGCCGCAGGGAGTTCACGCTGATGCCGGTCCCTGGCGTGTAGACCGGTCGCCCTGTTGCATCCACGGCCGGCGCGGGCAGATTGATGTCGCGCACGCGATCCATTCGCGAGACGTCGATGTGGGTGTAATCGAGCGTCGCCGTCAGGTCCCGGACGATCTGCCGCTCGATCGCGGCCCTGAGGTGAAGGGCACGCGGCAGGCGGAAGTTCTTGTCGAAGTAGAAGACGCTGGTCGAGCGCGCGAGCCGCGATGCCGGATCCGACAGCTGATTCAGTTGCGCGAGCGTGAACACCGGCAGCTGCTCGAGCGGGGCGTTCTTCAGGTCGATCCCGAACATCGCGAAGGCGTTCAGAATGGCGGCCGGGGTGTTGAGATTGACGTTGCTGCTGATCTCGGGATTGCCGCCGTTACTGGCCATGGCCTGCTCGAACAACGTGATGTACGGCGGCGCATAGAAGATGCCCGCCGCGGCCCGAACGACTGTCGTCGCGTTCTGGCGCACGTCCCAGGCCACACCGAGCCGCGGACCCACCATCCCCTTGTCGTCCGGGATTTCGGTGGCGAGCGGATGCCGGTTCTGCGGCACCGTCGCCGGCAGGTAATCGGGAAACAGCGCCATCTCGTAGCGGAACCCGGGACTGATGGTGAGTCCCGGGCGCACGCGCCATTCGTCCTGCAGATAGAACGCAATCTGATGCTTGTGCGCGTTCACCGTGCCCGAGCCGGCAAACTGCGTGTACTGACTCGGACGGCGTGCGAGATAGTTGTTGAGCCCATCGAACCGATAGATGCCGTTGTGCCCCGGATTGAACGCGACGCGCGAGAAGACGAAATTTGCGTCGACGCCTGCCTTCATCGTGTGGCCGCCGGTCACGATCGAGAAGCTGTCGACGAACTGATACCGCGTGTCGGTGAAGTCGTACCCGACATTGCCGTAGCCCAGGCCGGTCGCCTGCGGGCCATAGATCGCGATGGTCCGGAATGGCGCCCCGTCGCGCACGGTGACCTCCGGCCCGGTCCCCGGATTCCAGGGGCGGAATTCACGGGCCACCTGCACGCGCAGTTCGTTCACAGACCGGGGCCCAGCCACTGACGTCAGCTGCAGGAAACCCGTCACGTTCGTGCGGTTGCTGGTCGGCGAGGCGTTCACCACGTCGCGATTGGTGATCGAATCTGCCCCGAGGCCGTTGGTGTTGATGAACGATCCGACGGAGTTACTGACCCGGCTGCGCGTGACATCCGCGCGCGCCACGAGTCCATGCCCGCCCGAAAACCGGTGGTCGATGCGATTGACGATCGACTGCAGCTCGCTGATGGCGGTGAGCGTGCTTTCGGGCGCGGCCGCCAGCAGCGCACGCGCGCCTGGCGTGTCACGAAACGCCAGCAGATCGAGCTGATCGTAGAGGACCTCGACAGGCTTCGAGTTGTACTGAAGCTCCGCCGCGGTAAAGAAGAACGCCCGGTCCTGGCTGATGGGCCCGCCGAAGGATCCGCCGAACTGGTTGCCCGTGTGAATCTGGCGCCGCCCGAAGGGATCGTCTTTCGTGAGCGCGTCGTGGCGGAACAGATGGAACAGCGAGCCGCGGAACCGGTTCGTTCCCGACTTGGTCGCCAGGTTGATGATCCCACCCGTCGAGCGGCCGTACTCCGCCGAGAACGTGCCGCGCAGCACCTGCATTTCTTCCAGCGCTTCGATCGTGAAGCTGGGCGACATCTCGACATGTCCGCAAAAGTGCGAGCTGGTGTAGTCGCCGCCGTCTACATTGAAGCTGGTGTAGACGCCCTTCTGTCCAGAAATCGAGAAGCCGCCGCACTCCGGTTCGACCTGTGTCGCAGGTGTCTGCAGAAACAGATTCTTGATCCGGCGCCCGGGAGCGGGGATGTTGCGCAGCTGCAGGTCGGTGAGCACCGCCATCGAAACGGTGCTGCCCGCATCCCCGCGAGCAGCCGACACGACCTCAACTGATTCCGTGACGCCGGCGATGGCGAGCGTGAAATTCACGCGCGATCGTCCGGCCAGAGACACGTGGACGCGCTGCACCGGCGCCGCCATCACGGCAGTGCCGGCGTGTACGTCGTACGCGCCGAACGGGAGCGGTCCGACCGCATAGCGCCCCGCCGCGTCGGTCGTCGCTGTGCGCGTGTAATTGGTCTCGATGTGCCTGACGGTCACGTCGACACCAGCCACAGCCGCACCGGACGGATCGACCACCTGACCGTCGATTTGGCCGCTGTTGGGCGAGGCCTGCGCCTGCAGCGTGGCGCCGGTCCATCCGAACACAACCAGCCACACGCCCAACGCCCGAGCTCCGGCCGTCAGTCCCAGTCGCCTCGCCATCGTCGTCATGACCCCGGGCTCCCCTTGGCTTCAGTACGTGAGCGCGGGCGCCATGCCTTGGCCGCTGCCGCGCATGCAGCCGCCGGGGCCGAACGCCTCACTGAACACGGCCGCGATCTGCCCCGCGGTCAGAGTAGTGGCTGCCGCGAAATTGAACCGCCCCTGGTTGTTCTGCCAGACGTTGTTGAGTGGCGGGGCGTCGAACAGATCGAAGCTGAGGCTGGGCGCAATGTTGAAGGTCGCGTTCTCGCGCGCATCGTTGTCCTGGATGGTGTTGCCACCGGCATTGACGAGCGCCGCGATTCCGGCGCGCCCGTTGCCACGCAGACGGTTGTTGCGAATCAGGTTGCTCGTATTTCCCGCGAAGTTATTGAACAGGATGCCCCAGTGGTTCCCGTTCACTTCGTTGTCGGTAATCTGATTGCCGCTGTTCTCGGCGCCCGAGAACAGATTGATGCCGCACCCAAAGCGCGCCGGCACGGTCTGCGCGCCGTTGTTCAGCACGCGGTTGTTGCGCACGATGTTGTTGCGGCTGCCGCCCTGCAACGTCAGCCCGTCGTGTCCGTTGTCGCGCAGCACGTTATCGATGACGCGCGCGTTGGTCGCGCCCTCCAGCACCACACCGTTGAACGCGTCGCTTCCCACGAGCGGCGGCGCCGTATTCGCGGTTTTGTTGTTGTTGGCGTAGATCTCGTTGCCCTGGATGACCACGTCGGCCACCTTGTCGACCGTGATGCCAATCTCGAAATTGCGCACGGCCAGGCCCGACACTTCGACGCCGGGCGCCTTGATCAGGATGCCGGTGCCGCGCCCGCCGATCGGCGCGCCGTCAATGGCCGCGTTCGCCGTGCCGCGCAGCTTGATGCCCGGCGTCTCGATGACCACGCGCTCGCTGATGACGCCGCGCACTTCGATCACTTCCCCGGGCGGCGCGGTGCGGAGCGCGTCGGCCACCGACCTGAAGTTGCCCTCCGGGCCGGCGCTCACGACATACCTCGGGCCCGGCGTGGTGGGGGCTTTACTGTCACAGCTCACGACCGTGACCGCGCACGCGGCAATCGTTGCGGCCTGGGCGATCCATCGACGCGGGGTATAAGTCATCGGGCAGCTCCTCGGGTGGGGCTGCCGTGGCAGCCGGAATGTTCCCTGTTGGGGTACGCGGAAACTGGCGGAAAAAGGGGCCAGGCCCTTATGCTGTGGATTCGTGATGCCCGCCGACAACCTTCAGGTTTCAGCTCATCGGGCAGCGCGATGGGGCCGCGTCAAGGCCCTGTTTCTCGACGCCATCGACATCGCCACTGCCGACCGCGCAGCCTGGCTGGACGCGGCGTGCGCGGGCGACACGGCGCTGCGCGCTGAGGTCGACGCGCTTCTCGCCAGTGACAGTGCCGCCGATTCGCGATTCGAGATTCCGGCCGCCGCGATGCCGGGCGCCGGCAGCTTCGCCGAGATGGCCCGGCGGCTTGCCCCCGGGCTGCGCCTCGGCTGCTACGAGATCGCCGCGTTCGTCGGCGCCGGAGGCATGGGCGAGGTGTATCGCGCGCGCGACGCGCGCGACGGCCGCGAGGTCGCCATCAAGACCGTCAGCGCCGCGCTGGCGCACCCGTCCGGCGAGCTGCGCCTGCTGCGCGAGGCGCGGCATGCGGCCACGCTGACCCATCCCAATATCTGCGCGATCCATGAAGTGGGCGAAGAACACGGTGTCCCTTTTATCGTGATGGAGTTCGTCGACGGCCTCACGCTCTCCGCATTGCAGCGCGAACAGCCGGTCCCGCTCGGCCGCGTGCTGCGCTACGGGATCGACGTCGCGGATGCGCTCGAGCACGCGCACGGTCACGGGCTGGTGCACCGGGACCTCAAGCCCTCGAATGTGATGATCGCGCGCGACGATCGCGCGGTCGTGCTCGATTTCGGCCTCGCGAAACGGCTTCCCGAGCATGAAGGCTCCCAGATCGAGTCGCTGACGGCGAGCGGTCACGGCCCGTCCGGCACGCTCACCCACATGGCGCCCGAGGTGCTGCGCGGGGGGCGCGCCGACGCGCGCGCTGACGTCTGGGCGCTCGGGGTGCTTCTGTATGAGTTGATCACGGGCGGACTCCCCTTCGCGGGCCGCACCCCGTTCGAGACCAGTTCCGCGATTCTGGCGGAGGGGCCGATGCCGATGTCCCGCGCGGTGCCGGTCGCCCTGCGGCTCGTCGTGGCGCGTTGCCTCGAAAAAGATCCGGCGCGGCGCTATCAGCGCGCCGGTGACGTGCGCGAGGCCCTGCGCGCGATTCAGAACCGGCGCTCGGGCCTGGTTGCCGTACGCCTGCTGGCCACCAGCCGCACGGCGCAGCGCCGTTTTGCTCTGACCGCACTTGCGATCATCACGGCGGCTCTCGCGCTGGCGTTCGCCCTCCGCCCGCGCGAACCGGCCATCCATGCCATTGCCGTCATGCCGCTCGCGCACGGCGACGCGCCTGACGATGCGGCGTATGCGCAGGGGGTGACGGCCGCCATCGAGACGCACCTGGGCGCCGCGACGGGCTTGCGAGTCGTGTCGGCCGCGTCGGTCCGAAACGCCGGCACCAATTCCGTCGAGGCCGGCCGCGCTCTCGGCACCGGCGCCATCGTCACGGGCGTGCTGCGGCGCACCCCCGACACCATCGCGCTGGATCTGCGCCTCGTCGATACCGCCACCGGTGCGACGCGATGGTCGCAGTCGTTTGTCCGCAGCCCGCGCGACATTCTCGTCCTGCAGGCCGAAGCCGTCAGGGCCATGGCGGCACGCATCGACGCAGCGATGACGCTGGCGGCGCGCGAGCGGCTGACGCTGGTGCCGTCTATCCGGCCCGATGTCTATGAGGCGTATCTCAAGGGCCGGTACGAATGGGGCCGGCGGACCGCCGGCTCGCTGCTGCGCGCGGTCTCGCATTTCGAGCGCGCGATCGCGCTCGATCCCACATTCGCCCCGGCCTATGCGCGGCTTGCGGACTGTTACAACCAGATGGGCACCGTGCTGGTTGGCTCAGGCTCACCGCGCACCTACCGCCCACTCGCCGAGGCCGCGGCTATCAAGGCCCTGCAGATCGATCCGGGCCTGGCCGACGCGCACGCCGCCCTTGGCTACGTCCGCCACTATTCATGGCAGTGGACCGAGGCGGAAGCATCTTTCCTGCGCGCGATCGAGCTCAACCCGAGCGCGCCGCTCCCACGGCTGTGGTACGCAAACCTGCTGATGTCGCGAGCACGCTTCGACGAATCGCTTCGCCAGGCCCATGTCGCGCGCGACCTCGATCCGTTCTCGCTGACGGTGCACACCAACATCGGGTGGATTGAACTCTTCGCCGGCCGCGTCGACCAGTCGATCGAGACACTGCGCCGCGCTGTCGCGCTCGATCCCTCATACCCGCAGGCACATTGGCGACTGGCGAACGCCCTCTCGGCGGCGGGCCGCTTCGACGAGGCGCTCGCCGAAGCGAATGAGCTGCTCCGGCTGACCGGTCGCTCGCCGTCGAGCGTCTCGCTGCTCGCGGGGATCCTGGCCGTCACCGGCCGGGAACCGGACGCGCGCCGCGCGCTCGCGGAATTACTCGATCGATCTCGCCGCGAGTACGTGACGCCCAGCATCATCGCCGACACCTACAGTTTTCTTGGCGATCATGACAGCGCCATGCAGTGGCTGGAGCGCGCGTTCCAGGACCGCGCGAATGCGGTGGCCTATCTCGCGGTCGATCCCTCGTCGCGCACGGTCAGGACTGACCCGCGCTTTCAATCGCTGCTGCGGCGCGTCGGCCTGGCGGACGTCAAGGCGCCATGACGCCCACGTCACCCCAGCGCGCGACTGAGATCACCGATCTGCTGCTGCAGTGGGGCGGCGGCAACGAAGACGCCCTGGCGCGGCTGATGCCACTCGTGTACGGCGAGTTGCGCCGCATCGCGCGCACGCAACTGCGGCGTGAGTCGCCGGGCCAGACCCTGCAGCCCACGGCGCTCGTGCACGAGGTGTATCTGCGCTTCGTGGATCAGCATCGCGCCGGCTGGCACAACCGCTCGCAGTTCTATGCCGTGGCCGCGCACCTGATGCGCCGCGTCATCGTCGACCACGCACGCGCGCAGCACGCGCAGAAACGCGGCGGTTCCGCGATTCACGTCATGCTGGAGGAGGGTGGGCCCACGCCCGTTGACGGCCTGGATGCCGAGGCGCATGCCGCCGACATGCTGGCGATCGACGCGGCGCTGGAGCGGCTCGGCGCGATCGATGCGGACCAGGCGCGCATCGTCGAGCTGCGCTTCTTTGCGGGCATGACGATTGAGGAAACGGCACTCGTGCTGAAACGATCGCCGCGCACAGTCAAGCGCGAGTGGCGCCTTGCGAAGGCGTGGCTGTTTCGGGAACTGGGGCCGGCGCGGTAAAGCGGTAACGGCTTGACGTGCCGGTTATAATCGCCCCGGCTTTCGATATGAGGTTCAGACTTCACCTGCGCTTGGGCCCTGTGGTCCTCGGCTGCCTCGCGCTTGCGGCACTGCTGAAGGCGCAGCTGCCGGTCGACGTCCCGACGCAAGATGCGTGGATCTCTCCTCCCATTCTGCAGAACACCTCGGCCCGACCGGGCATGGTCGAATTGACCCTGACCGCTGCGCCGGCACGACTCGAGTTGATGCCCGGCACGGCGACCGAGGCCTGGGCCTACAACGGCTCGGTGCCAGGTCCGACACTCGAGCTGCACGAAGGTGATGTCGTCACCGTCCACTTCACCAACAAACTTGCCCAGCCGACCACGGTGCACTGGCACGGGCTCCATCTGCCCGCGGGTGCGGACGGGAGCCCCCTCCATCCCGTATTACCGGGCAAGAGCCGGAAGTACGTGTTTCGCATTCCTCTGGGATCCGCGGGAACGTATTGGTATCACCCGCATCCCGACATGACATCGACCGAACAGGTCTCGCGGGGTCTGTACGGCGCACTGATTATCCGACCAGCCAAGGATCCGCTGGCCGGCATCACCGACCGGCTCCTGGTGCTGTCGGACAACCGCTTTCTGATGGACGGCGCGATCGATCTTCCCCACCACACCACGCCGGCGGGAAACATCGATGCGCAGAACGGGCGCGAGGGCGACGTGTTGTTCGTCAATGGACGGATCAGGCCGACCCTGTCGATCAAGCCAGGCGAGTGGCAGCGGCTGCGCATCATCAACGCCGCGGCGGCCCGCGTCTTCCGGTTTGCCATCCCGGGCCAGACGCTCGTGCACGTCGGCAGCGATGGCGGCTTGTTCGAGAAGCCGCGCGAAGTAGACGAGCTCCTCGTCGCCAATTCGGAGCGTGTCGAAGTGCTCGTGCGCGGCGGCGAGCCAGGTAGTCGCACCGTGCTCCAAACGCTTCCGTACGATCGCTATGACATGCAGACGCGGCCAAAAGACTGGGACCAACCGCGCGATGTCGTCGAGCTGGTCACGTCCACGGATGCGCCGGCGCCCCCGTACATGGTGCCGAGCTCGCTCCGCGTCGTTCGGCCCATCAGCACGAAGGTCGTGGCGGCGCGCCGGACGATCGTCTTCTCGCAGGGGATGATCAACAACCAGCTGATGGACATGCGACGGGTGGACCTGCGCGCCCGGCTGAACACCACGGAAATCTGGCAGATCGAGAATGTGGTCGGCATGGATCATCCGTTCCACCTGCACGGTTTCCAGTTTCAGGTGCTTGACCGCAACGGGGTTCCGGAACCGTATCTGAGCTGGAAAGATTCAGTGAACGTGCCCAAACACTCGAAGCTGCGGATTGTCGTACGGTTTGAACACTTCCCGGGCAAGTGGATGTACCACTGTCACATCCTCGATCACGAAGACATGGGAATGATGGGAATTCTTGAAGTGCGTTAGACCAAGGAGGTCGCGATGCGTCCGTTACTGTCGATGAGTCTGTCGTCCAGAATTGCTGTTGCCGTCGTCTCTGCCGTGTTCGTCACTGTCGTTGCCGTGCGCGCTGCCGGTACACCGGCGCCACGTCCAGACGACAGCGAGCAGGCTGCACAAACGGATGTCGTGCAGCGTGGCCGGTACCTCGTGATCACTCACGCGTGTGGCCAGTGTCATGGGGGCGGTAATGATCCGGCCGCGAAAGGATTTCTCGCCGGCTTGGGCGCGTCGGAACCCCCGGTCGACTTCAAGGTCGGTCCGCCGCCGTGCGGCGTCGACCCAGCAGCGAAGGGCTGTTTCACGACGCGTCCACGCAATCTGACGCCCGACAACGAGACCGGCATGGGGCGGTTTACGGAACGGCAGCTCTTCAACGCGCTGCGCTTCGGGCTTCGTCCGGAGAACACGCCCGACGTCGACATCACGTCCACCACACCCGGCCAGGGCAACTTCCCGATGCGACCGCACTACGTGGCGCCGCCCATGCCCTGGATGGCGTGGCGGCATATGTCCGACGCGGACCTGCGCGCCATTGCGGCGTACCTCAAGCGCGGCCTGAAGCCTGTGGTGAACAAGGTAGCCGAGAGCGAGGGGCCGCCTGATTTCTGGGCGAGCGTCATGACCCCGGAGAACATCGGCGCGTATCCTGCCCCGCGCTTCCCGGCGGCGAACGAACTTCAGCCGGCGGCTGCGCACAGGGCCCGCGTCGTTCGCGGCAGGGCGCTCGTGCTCGATCGCGGCTGCGGCGACTGCCACGGGGGCCTGTCGGACCCGTCAAGAAAAGGCTGGCTCGGCGGCATGACCGATCCGACACAGGCCTTCGTGATCGGCCCCTGCTTTCAGGATCCCAAAGCCCCGTGCTTCACCGGCCGACCCAAGAACATCACGCCTGACAAGGACACCGGTATCGGCCGATGGACCGATCAGCAGATCTTCAACGCCCTACGGTACGGATTGAAGCCTGAGAACACTCCGGACGTGACGATCACCTCGATGACGCCGGGCGAGGGGAACTTCCCGAAGGATCCGCGCTACCTCGGCCCCTTCATGCCGTGGGCCTCGTTTCGCCACATGCCCGACGAGGATCTCAGGTCGATCATCGCGTATCTGCGCCATGCGGTAAAACCGATTGGCAACAAAGTTGAGCTGAGTGACGACACGCCGGACCACTGGGCCGGCGTCGTGGCCACCATCGGCGCACACCCGGCGCCGCCATTCCCGACCTCGAACGAGGTCCGGCGTCGGTAGCAGCGACACGTCGCGGTCATCGCCTCTGCGCCGCGCCCGCGACGATCGGCGGGTTTCATAGCTTCCGCGACAGCCAGCGCATGATGTTGAGGGCGAGCTGGCGGTTGTCGATGCCCGGGCGGTTCATGCCCAGGGGGGCTCGGTTCGGACCCGCGAGTTGAGCCGAGAACATTCCCGCCTCGGCCAGCACGACCGCGCGGCCCGTGCCAAACGGCAGCGCGATCCCTTGCGCGCGACCCGCTGCCGAACGCTGGGCGCCTGAAGCCAGACGATCCACGGCCGTGTCCGTGAGCCGCATGAACGCCACGGAGCCGGCCGGGCCTTCGAGGGACTGGCCCGAGAAGGTCAGGACGGTGTCGACACGCTCGTCGGCACGGCGGCCCGTCGTCACGGGGTGCGCGGCGAGTCCGCGCTCGCGGGTGTAGACGATCAGGCCCGGGTTCGAGGGGTTCGGCGCGTTGGCCGCGTCCTGCGTGTGGCCGTTGCTCATGTGGATGCCAAAGCGCCCGCCCAGTCGTTCATTCGCGGCTCCCATCGGCGCGTGATCGACGATCAGGAGCAGCGCGCGACCCGCGGCCACCCAGTCGCGCACAGCATCGCACTCCGCTTCGGTGAACGCCGGATGCGCCGCTTCTTCGGGAAACGTCGGGTTCGAGTCGCCGGGCGCGAAGGCCGCCGCAGCGCCTAGCGCGTTCGAGATGACGAGGATGTCGAACGCCTTCAATGACGCGCGCGTGAACGGCTCGGTGTTCGCCGTGACGCGGTATCCGTCGGCGGTGATGAGGTCCGCAAGGGGCCGGTAGAGGCCGGTCGCGGTGTGGATGTTGTGGTGCGCCTCGTCAATCAGGACCCGCGGGCCGCGGCTCGTGTAGGCGGGCCGTGCCACGCTGGTGTCGAAGTCCGGATCGGCCACGCGCTGCGCGCGCGCCGCGAGCCCGATCGACACCGTCACGGCGACACTCAGAACGAGAGCCCTGCAATACATCTTGCTTGCCATCCTAACGTCGAATGCAGGCGGCGAGGCCTATTCCTTTTGCGTGGGTGCGCCGTCAGCTACGCTCAGCGCCGTGCACAAGAGTGTGTTCGGCATCGCCTCCCTGTGGCGCTGGCACTCACGGCATACGCGCCGCATGATTGTGTTCGAACGAGTGGCCGGATCGCGCGCGATCGGCCAGGTGTTCGTCATGACCGCAGACGGCGGGCGGCCGGCGGCGGTCATGTCGCCGGCGCGGAATCTCCCGAGACAATCCGAAATGGCGGCCGTTCCCCATATGTCAATGCTCGCCACAACCATTCCATCGGACCGAAACGGAAGCGCGAAAGCCACCAGTGGCTGAAGGCGGTCTGGAACGCGAAGAAAGCCACGCACGTCGCTATCACCGCACTTGTGCCAATGCGGCCAGTGAGCCCGAGACTCGGACCCAGTTCGGACATGACGAAACCGTAGAGCAAGCCCTGCACCAGGTAGTTGGTCAACGCCATTCGGCCGACGGGAGCAAACACGCCGAGCAGCCGTCTGCCCAAGCCCGTGTGGAGTGCCACCACGATGCCGGCGGCGTAACCGGCGGCCAACAGCAGCGCCGCCGGCGAGTGGAGGGCCTCGCCTAATGGCTCAGCCCCTTCGAACGGAGTCCACTGGCCGCTGCTGAGAAGCAGGACGACCAGTGCCAGCACCAGCCCGAGCGGGAGCGCGATCGAAGCCACGCGGCGAAGCAAGGGCAGATAGCCGGGAATGTTGTCGAGGATCCCACTTCGCCCGATCGCGGCGCCGAGTGCGAACCGCCCAAGAGCGTAGATGATCCAAGCAGCCATCGCTCCGCCGGCCAACCATTCGGTCCACGTCCACTGCCAGAACATTCCGACCATGCGCGGATAATCGCCGGAGAGCACGGCCGCCTGCCGTTCCAGTGCGGAAGGGTCGCTCCAAAAAGATTTGGGGGCCAGCTCAAGGCCCAGCGCTCCGGTCCACCACCCCTGCAGTGGCGCACTGTAGAGCGCGGCGACGGCACCAAAGATGACGAGGCTTCGAGTCCGCCATGTTCGCATTGCCAGCAGAGCGAAGCCAGTGAGTGCATAGAGGTTGAGGATGTCCCAGACCCACAGAAAGATGAGATTCAGCCAACCCAGCACGAGCAACCAGGACAATCGGCGGACATAGCGCGCAGTGAAGCCGGGCCGCCCCTCGCCGCGGTTCATCTGAAGGTAAAAGCCAAGGCCGAACAACGTCGCGAACATGGTGTTTGCTTTGTCCCAAGCCAGCCATTGCACCGCGAAATATGCGGCATTATCGATCGCGGCCGTAGGCAACACCGACAGCTGTGCCTTGCTCGCCAGAACGTAGGGGCCGGCAAAGGCGACGAAATTCACCAGGAGAACGCCGAACAGCGCGATTCCGCGCAGCACGTCGAGCTCAGCGATGCGCTCGCGCTCGGCGACCGGCCCTACAGCAGTGGTATGCATGGCGGCATTCTCGCCGCCGTCAGGTCTCAGGGCAAGATGCGGTGTGACGCCATCATCCCGATGAAGGAACGTGG
>JBKJTD010000123.1:0-10834 GCA_046590915.1 Vicinamibacterales bacterium | reverse complement strand
CGCCGAGGTGATCGACGCCCTACGCCCGGCTCCCGGAAACCTCGCGTTGGATTGCACCCTCGGGCGCGGTGGCCACGCGCGCGCCATCCTTGAGCGCATTCTCCCAAGTGGACGACTGATCGGCTGTGACGTGGATCCGATCGAACTGCCTCGCACCGAGGCGGATCTCCGTGCCTCAGGATTCGGCGACGATGTCTTCGAGGCGCATCGCACCAACTTCGCAGGCGAGACAAAAGTGCTCGCAGGTCGTCAAGCTGACATCGTTCTTGCGGACCTTGGCGTGTCGTCGATGCAGCTCGACAATCCCGATCGGGGATTCAGCTACAAGGAAGACGGCCCCCTGGACATGCGGATGAACCCCGCGAAGGGCGAGCCCGCATCGACCGTGTTGCAGCGACTGAGCGAACGCGAGCTGGCCGAGTTACTGGTCGAGAATGCCGACGAGCCGTACGCCGAAGAGATTGCTCACCTCTTGAAGCAGGGTACTTCGCTCGAGGAGGCCGCTTCGACGAAGGGTGTCGCCAACGCGGTGCGGGATGGACTTGCGGCGGCCTTCCCGCGTCTGGACGCCGTTGACCTGACGCGATCCGTCCGTCGAACCTTCCAGGCGCTTCGTATTGCCGTCAACGAAGAATTTGTCGTGCTCGATGCGCTGCTTCGCGTCTTGCCGCAGTGCGTGGCTCCCGGCGGTCGCGTGGCGATGGTGACGTTCCACTCCGGTGAGGACCGCCGGGTGAAACGTGCCTTCCTGGACGGCCAGCGGGCAGGTATCTATTCGGACGTTGCCGCCGATGTGTTGCGCGCAACTCCCGAAGAACGACGCGCCAATCCCCGCGCGTCATCGGCCAAACTCCGGTGGGCCGTGAAGGCCTGAGGCTTGCCCTCACGCGACTCGACAGATACGCTGGGCACATCATGACAAAGCGATGGCTGGGGGGCACCCTGATGGCGGCGATTGGTTTTGCCTCGATGTCGGGTTCGGATGTGGTGGCGCAGCGACGTCAGGCGCCGGTGGCTGGATTCACCGTGGTGAACACGTACCCGCATGACCCCGGCGCCTTCACGCAGGGGCTGGTCTATGCCGATGGTGAGTTCTACGAGAGCACCGGCCTCAATGGTGAGTCCACTGTGCGCCGAGTGGAAGTCCTGTCCGGCAAAGTGCTGCAACGCCGCGCAGTCGATGCCAAGTACTTCGCCGAAGGCCTCGCGCTCGTGGGCGATGAACTCCTGCAGCTGACCTGGCAACACAACATCGGACTTGTTTACGACCGAAAAACCTTCGCGCCCAAGCGGACGTTCCCCTATGCCACCGAAGGTTGGGGCATCGCCTACGACGCCAAGGGCGGACTCGTCATGAGCGACGGCAGCGACCAACTGTTCTGGCTCGATCCAAAAACACAAAAGGTGTTGCGGAGTACACCCGTGACCGACGGCGGCCGGCCGGTGGACCAGTTGAACGAGCTCGAGTGGATCGAGGGTGAGATCTGGGCGAACGTCTGGACCACCGATCGCATCGCGCGCATTAATCCCACGACCGGCGTGGTCAACAGCTGGGTGGATCTGGCGTCACTGTGGCCCGCGTATCAGCGCACGGCCACCGCTGATGTGCTCAACGGCATCGCCTACGACGCCGCCGGCAAACGCATCTTTGTCACCGGCAAGAAGTGGCCGAAGGTGTATCAGATCACGGTGAAGTGACAAGGTGGTGTAGGTGGTGTAGGTGGGGGAGGCTCAATATCCCCATGGTGATGGCGGGGCGGCGATCGGCTTCGATACATCGAACGCCATCCTCACCGAGTGTCCCATCGTCGGCCAGTGCACTCCATAGTGGAAGGTGTTCGCATCAACGAAGTGCATGAACCAGAAGTTGTCGGCGCGCAGCGGCAGAATCTTGGCGGTGTGTTCGTCAGCTTTGAAAATCTGACGCTCCGGCAACCCTGGTTTTGGTGCGTCGCCGCCGTACTGTGAAATCTTGTCCTCGGTGCCGTCTTCATGACGATGGTCGTGTTTGAGACGGATGGTGTCGCCGGCCTTGGTCAGAATCCAGTTGCGCGAACGGTCGTCGTTTTCGTGCAGCGCGATGTGAATGCGGTCGGCGGAGCACTCCCTGAAGTGCGCGACAAGGGCCTTGCCTTCGAGACCCTCCCGGTAATACTCCGTCACATCGTCGACTGAACCGGCGTAGGCCTTGCCGCAATGGGTCTGAAGCGTCGCCCAGAAGGTTTCCTGCTCCGGCGTCAACGTGCCGCTGGGACCTGAGACCAGGCCTTTTTCGGGGTCTGCGGGACCACAGGCGGCCACGAACACGAACAATCCAGCCACCAGCGCCTTGGTCAGTCTCATATTCGGGCAGTATATCGGTCCGAGGAGCCTGACCGCCGTAGCCTTGGCGAAGGCGGGTAAGATGGGCGGGTTCCCCGACTTCCGGTTTTTTCTCAAGGAGATGGTTATGCGTTTTGTGTCTGCCGCTACGATTGCACTCGCTATTACGGTTCTCGCGTCCGGCGTGACCGCACAACAGGATCTCGATCGGGTTGTTCCGGGAGGCGGCATCACGGGTGCCGGCTGGAAAGGCAACGTGATCGATGCCAACTCGATCAAACAGAGTCGGTCGATCACTGACTCGAAGTTCGCGCTCGCTGGCGACGCCATTACGATCAACGCCGGGCCGAACAACATCTACTGGAATCCGGCCAACGTCGGCAGCGGCGACTTCACCGTGAAGGCGACGTTTGCCGAGAGCAACCACCTCAAACACAGCAACCACCCGCATCCGTATGGCCTGTTCATCGGCGGCGCGAACCTCGACACGGCCAAGCCAACGCTGCTGTACTGCTCGGTCTACGGCAACGGCACGTTCATCGTGCGCGGCTTCGCGCCCGACGCACCCAATGGCCTCTTCTCACTCGGCGCGCGCCGCGGCACGCCCAATGAGGCCATCAAGAAGGCCGGTCCCGAAGGCGCCGTGTCACAGGACATCGCCATCAGCGTCAAAGGCGGCAACGTCGAATGCTCAGTCAACGGCACCGTCGTCGCCACCCACCCAGCCGCAGACGTGATTGGCGCCGGCAAACTGCCAGCCACCAACGGCATTGTCGGGCTGCGTATCGGGCATAACCTCGATGTGGTTGTCACGGGCTTCGCGGTGACCAAATAGTCCAGGGTCCCACAGGGTCCACGGTCCAGGGTTCGGGGTCATGTCGAACGGTCAGGGAAGTCCTTTTGGGATTTTCCTGGCCGTTTCTTTTTGATGAACGGCTGGAGGCTCTTCCAGAGGTTGGTCGTGGCGCCGAGTGTTCTGGAGCACATTCGGCGCAGAGGCTCGACGTCAGACAGCGTGAAGTAGTTGCGGTCCACGCCGTCGCGGAGTCGCCGGTCTGTTTCCGCGAGCGATGCCATCGCGCATCTCAGGAATTGCGCGATCTCCCCAGCGTTGTATCGGTGCCACCCTTCGGCGATGTTCGACTCACCACCCAGCGCTGCATCAAATAGCTGGTCGCGATACCTCCAGTCCGATCGGGCGCGAGTGTTGCTGTCGACCAGTTGATAGACCGCCCGCTTGAGCTGCACCGCCAGTTGAAACGCTTCGAGGTCCTCAAGCCGCTTGACTCCCATGCGACAACGAGGAACCAAGAACCGTACCGCGTTGAGATGTTGCCGATTTCGCCGATTGAGCGGTTGCCGTTGAAATTTATGCCAAGCAGATCGCCCAGGACCTGGCATTTTCCGCCCGAACCCTGGACCTTGGACCCTGTAGGACCCTGGACCAAAAATCGGCCGCAAGGTTATTCGATGTCGGCCGCGCGCTGACCATCCGCCGTAACGATCCTGGCCGAACCGTCGACCAGTTCCGCGCTGTACGCCTGGCCGAAGATTTCCCAACTGGTGACAAAAAGACCCGCGAGCACGGGGCCCAGGATGAAACCGAGCGGGCCGAAGGCGGCAAGACCGCCGAGCGTGGAGAAGAGGATCACGAGGTCGTGCATCTTTGTGTCCTGACCGACAAGGCGCGGGCGCAGCACGTTGTCGATCGAGCCGACAATAAGCGCGCAGTAGAGTGACAGCAGGATGGCCGCCGTCACATGGCCGCTCGCAAACAAAATGATCGCAGCCGGCACCCAAATCAGTGCGGCACCGATCAGCGGCAGGATGGACATGACGACCATGACCACCGTCCAGAAGGCCGCGTTGGGAACGCCCGCAACCCAGAACGCGATTCCGGCAGCCACGCCCTGAATGACGCCAATGATGACCGTGCCCTTGATGGTCGCGCGGGTGACGGAGACAAACCGTTCCTTCAGCGTTTCCTTCTCATCGCGATGGAGTGGCAGACGGTCGAGGATTGCCTTGAGCATGCCTGGTCCGTCGAGCAACAGGAAGAAGATCGTGTAGAGCGCGATGACAAAATGAAAGAGGAACGACACCGTGCCGCGACCCGTGTTCTGCAGCGACGTCATGAGGAATCGCCCAATCGAGTTCACGACGGCGCCGGCGGTTTCAAGCACCTGTTGCCGATACGGCGCCACGTAGCGGTAGCCTGGCGCCTCCCGGAGCAGCCGATCGAGGTACGTCGGCTCGTTGACGGCGCGTTCAATAGCCGGTCGCACGTTCTCGGTAATGGATGACGCTTGACCCACCACCAGGCTGATGACACCGGCGATCGGTCCGATGATGACGAGTATCGTCAGGAGCACCATGACGCCGGCGGCCGCCTTGGGCCGCCCACCCATCTTCCGACTCATCCAGATGAAGGTCGGGTAGAGCATGCCTGACAGCAGCGACGCGATCAGGATGGTCATCAGAAAGTCGCGCAGGACGATGACCAGTCCAATCGTCAATCCCGCCACCATCAAGAGGAGGAACGCCTTGCGGAATTGAGTGTCGGCCATGGGCGAGAGACAGTCTAACTGAAGCGATTGCCCGGTGATGAGCAGTTCCGAACAGCTCAGAGCCAGCGGGCCTTGCGGAACCGGTAGACCAGGTACCCGTCAATCGCCACCATGGCGCCGATGGCGAAAGGATACCCAAACCGCCAGTCGAGTTCGGGCATGTGCGCGAAGTTCATCCCGTAAATCCCGGCGATCATCGTCGGCACTGCCACCAGCGCGGCATAGGCGGCAAGGCGTTTTGTGACCTGGCTTTCCTGGAGTGTGATGAGCGAGAGGTTGACCGAGAGTGCCGTACTGACCATGTCGCGCAGGTTGTCGGTCGCCTGGTCGAGGCGGACGAGGTGGTCGTAGACGTCTCGGAAGTAGTCGTGCAGACCCGCGCAGATGGGCGGCACGCGGCCGCCGTGCAGCTTGCTGGTGACTTCGATGAGCGGCGAGATCGCGTGGTCGAGCACCATCAGTCGCTGCTTGAATGTGTACAACGACTCAATGGTCTCGCGGGTCGTCTGGCTGGCAAAAATGCGCTCTTCGATATCTTCGATTTCCCGGGTGAGTGTGTCGATGAGCGGAAAGTACCGATCGACCACCGCGTCCATCAGGGCGTAGAGCACATAGGCGGGGCCGTGGCGCAACAACTCGGGCTCGTGTTCGCAGCGCCGGCGAACATCGGTGAATCCCACCTCGGCATTGTTGCGCACGGACACGATGTACTGCGGACCCACGAACACCGCGACCTCGGCGACCTCCAGATCGTCACCGCGTCGTTCGATCAGGTGCAGCACGACGAACAATGACGTCCCGTACTCTTCGATCTTGGGGCGCTGATGGCCGTTGCGGGCGTCTTCGACCGCGAGCGGATGGAGGTCAAACTCTTCCTGCAGGTCGCTCAGTTCCTCAGGCTCGGGGTCCTTGATGGCAACCCACACAAACCCGCCAGGCTCCTGCAGGTGGGCCCGAATGTCGCTGACGGGGATGTCGGCCACCCGCTGCCCCTCACGATACGCCGCACAATTGACCAGCACGGGCCCATTCTAAACCTCGGGGGCACCCGACGTCTTTCCCTCGCGCGAGTTGCAGGCCTGGCCCACAGGCGCATAGGCTTGTTCCCGCAGGGTGCACACGATGCGAATACTCCTTACGCTGACGCTGGCGGCGAGTGTCGTCGCGGCGTCAGCCCAACAGCAGACGCCGCCGCAGTTCCGGGCGGGCGTGGCGGTGACGAGGCTCGAAGTCACCGTCCTCGACAAACGCACGCGCGCGCCCATCACGGGCCTGACCTCGGCCGACTTCGTCGTCAAGGTCAACGGCCGGGTGCAGCCGATCGTGTCGCTGGCCGAGGTCTCGGTGCCCGGCGTGACGAGCGGGGCGGCGCCAGGCATGATCGAGGCTGCCCGCGACGTCACCAGCAACGAGTTGGCAGCACCGCGCATCTTCGTGCTCATCATGAACGACGCGCTCGGCGGGTTCGACCCGTTTTATCGAGCCACCGGCAAGTCGATCGCGCACCGGTTTATCGATCTGCTGGGACCAGAGGATCTGGCGTCGGTCATTTTTGTGCGTGACAACCGTCACGCGCAGGATCTGATACAGGACCGCGTGTTGCTTCGGCGCGCCGTCGACGAGTATCGGCCGATGGGTATGTCTATGGCGAGGGAGATGGCCACGCTGGTGCTGCTCAGGACGCTTGAATTTCTCGGACCGATGTCAGGCTACCGCCGCGCGGTGGTATTCATCACCCCCGCAGCCGATGGGGGCGAAGTGGATACGACCGGTCTGAAGGACTTCAACTTCCGTGCCGATGCGCTCCACGAACTCAACTTCAGCGCGGTGCCCGGCGGCGGCAGGCTCGCGCAGATCCCGGTGTACACGTTCAGCGCACAAGGTCTGCAGGCGCCGACCGGTAGGGATATCTCGAGCCTCAATCCACGAGTAGCGAGTTCACCTCTGCGGGGGTACGACGCCCACGTGGAGACCCTGCGGACGATTGCCGACTTGACCGGCGGGCGCGCCGCAGTCGCCACCAATACACCAGCTGATCGGGTGCCGGCGATGTTCAACGAACTGTCGTCGTACTACGCGCTGGCGTACGAACAGACGGACACGGCGGATGGCCGGCTCCGGAGGCTCGACGTGCAGGTGACCCGGCCGGACGCGTTGGTGGTGTCGTCGCGCCTGGTCCTCGCGCCGGGAGCGACCGCGCCGGCGTCCTCAGGCGGCCGCGCGGAGGCCACCCGCACGGCGTTGATGGTCGCGCTCGAGTCGCCGGTGCCGCTGGGCGCGTTGCCGCTCCGGTTGGCGGCGCTGCCGGTGGCCGTGAGCGGCGCGCGGGACCAGGCGGTGGCGCTGACGCTCGGCCTGCCACCCGTGTCAGCGGCCGAGCAGTTTCGCGTGCGGCTGCTGGTGTTCGACGGCGAGGGCCGGCGACAGATACTCGACACCGCGCGCCATGTCGATGTCCTGCGGGCGACGGACGCCGACGGTACCGAGCTCGCGATGCGCCTCGCGCTGTGGCCGGGGCGGTACAACCTGCGCGTGATCACCGAACGCGCGAGCGACGAGACGACGGGCACCGTCCACGCAACGATCGTGGTGCCGGACTTCGCGCGCGAACCGCTGTCGCTGTCGGGCGTGGCGATCGGTCGCGGCGACGGCCGGCGCATCGCAGGACGGGCGGAGCTGGAGGGCCTGCTACCATTCGCGCCCACAGCAGCGCGAACGTTTGCACCAAGCGATCGCGTGGGCGCGCTGCTGCGGGTGCATCAGGCAACGAACCGTCCGCCTGCGGCCGTGACGATGGCGACATCGATTACCGACGCGATGGGCGAGGTGCTCACGACGCAGTCACACGTCCTCCAAGCATCAGCGTTTCAGGGTGGGGCCGCAGAACACCGGTTTGAGGTGCCGCTCGCCGACCTCGCGCCAGGTGTCTACCTCCTGCGCTTCGTCGCCACGACGGGTGCCACGAGCGCGCAACGCGATGTGCGGTTTGTTGTGCGGTGAGCGATGGTGCCTTCCCAATGTGGCCTGCAAGCATCATTTTCCGAACCACTTGGTCCTGAAGACTCGGAACGACGCGACCCAGCACTGGTCTACAATGGGCCATGCTCACACGACGGGAACTCTTCACCCTGGCCGGAGGCGCAGCGTTTGCGGCTGGCGCTCACTCGCGACTTGGCGCTTCGCCCTTTCTTCAGGCGGCTCAACCGGCTCAGGCCGCGCCCGGTCCCTTCTCGTTGCCGGCGTTGCCGTATCCTGTCGCCGCACTTGAGCCGCATATCGATGCGCAGACGATGACGATTCATCACACGCGGCATCATCAGGCGTACGTGACGGGTCTTAATGCCGCTTTGGCCAAAGACCCGGCATCAGGCAAACGCCCGCTCGAAGACATGCTGCGCAATCTGGCGTCGGTGCCGCAGGACATCCGCACGGCAGTGCAGAACCATGGTGGCGGGCACTTCAACCACGTCCAGTTCTGGACCCTTATGGCACCCAACGCCGGGGGCGCACCGACCGGCGCGATTGCCACGGCCATCGACGGCACGTTCGGCAGCTTCGACAAATTCAAAGAGATGTTCAACCAAGCCGCTGCCACGCGTTTTGGCAGTGGCTGGGCGTGGCTCAGTGACGAGAAGGGCAAGCTGGTCATTCACAGCACGGGCAACCAGGACACGCCGCTCGCCGACGGTCGCAAACCCATCTTCGGCCTCGACGTCTGGGAACACGCCTACTACCTCAAATACCAGAACCGTCGTCCCGAATACGTGGCCGCGTTCTGGAACGTCATCAATTGGACCGAAGTGAACCGCCGGCTCGCGGCCGAATAGTAAGGCCGCAGCTGCGGTACTATCCGTGGTTTGGGAGGTCCGACAATGACAGGTGACCAGGCGAAGTTTTATGCCGAACAGCTCGTGGCGACGATGCGGCAGGAGATGAAGACCACGACCAAAGTGCTGGCCGCGGTGAACAACGAAAAGCGGGATTTCCGCCCCGATCCGAAGTCGCGATCGGCGTGGGAACTGGCGACACATCTGGCCACGGCCGACGTGTGGTTCGTCAACAGTGCCCTCAACGGTTCGTTTGAATGGGACCCCGAAGCCGCCAAGGCAGCGGAGGCGAAGCTGCAGACCGTGACGGACGTGGTGGCGTTTTACGAATCCGTCTATGCGGCGGCGCTGGACCGTGCGGCCGCTGCCTCGCCAGATGATCTGACGCGCGAGGTGGATTTCTTCGGCATGATGAAGATGCCGGCCGTCTCGTTCCTGCTGTTGGCCAACAACCACTCGATTCATCATCGAGGGCAGTTGTCGGCGGCCATTCGAGGCACGGGCTCCAAGGTGCCGGACATTTACGGGCCGTCGGGAGACGCAGAAAAGTAAGGCACCTTTGGTCCAGGGTCCGACCGGGTCCACGGTCCAGGGTTCCGGAACCTTGGACCATGGACCGTGTTGGACCCTGGACCATTCGCAGCTCAGGTTAGAATCGAGATGTGAGGCCCCAACGCGTCATAGCGTTCGTCGTGCTGACCGCCCTTGTGGGCGGTTTGGGCTTGCCGTGGATCGGAGAGACTCACCAATTCAACGATGACCCGCACTGGGCCGTTGCGTATGGTGTCGACCACGGGGACGGACCGGTATGGAATGCCGGTCAGCCTGGCGATGAGGCGCACTGTGAGGTCTGTCACTGGTTGCGCACGATGCGTACAGCCTCCCGGCCGGCGCAAATCACATTGTTTCACGACGTTCGGCTCGTGGTGCCGCCTGCGTCGCTCGACCCTCGCACCCACGCACCCAGCCTGCGTGCTCTCTCCGCCCGCGCCCCGCCGATATAGGGGTGGTCGAAGGGTGCTCAAGAGCAGTGCTCGAATGAGTGCACACCGTGTGCACCGTTTTGCGCACCCTGCGTAAGCACCCCTTCGTGAGCACCCGCTTGAGCACCTAGTTAAGCACCCCCAACAGGAGATCTTCATGCGCACTTACCTTCGTCTCGTGGCGCTCATCGCCACTCTCGCCGCAGTGTTTGCACCTGCCGCGTTTGCACAATCAATCGGCGGCACCGTGTCGGGCAAGGTGACGTTTGAGGCCACCAGCCAGCCCGTGCACGGCGCCACCGTCATCATCATTGGTGCCCGCCGCACCATCACCACCAACGAAGCCGGCGTGTTCGAGATTCTGAACGTGCCGGTCGGCACCTACGAGGTCATCGCGCAGCGCGAACACTTTTCGGCGACGCGCAAGTCGGTGACCGTCGCGGCGGGAGAGGCGTCGATCGTCGAGTTCACGTTGTCGATCGAGACCGTGCACGAAAACGTGACGGTGACCGCCAGCGCGTCGGGCACGGCGACCACGTTTGAGTCGTTTAACGCCATCACCAGCCTCGATAGTGTCGAGCTGGCGAAAAACATCGGCACCTCCCTGGCCGACGCACTCGCCACTGCACCCGGTGTGTCCAAGCGTTCATTCGGCCCTGGTAGCGGTCGTCCGATCATCCGCGGCTTTGATGGCGATCGCGTGTTGATCATGCAGGATGGGATTCGGACGGGCGATCTCTCAAGCCAGTCGGGCGACCACGGCGTCTCGATTGACGCGGCGAGCCTCGATCGTCTTGAAGTCGTCAAGGGTCCGGCGACATTGCTCTTTGGCAGCAACGCCATCGGCGGCGTCGTCAACGCCGTCAGCCCGCAGGATGCCTTCCGTGCGTCGCCATTTGTGGGATCGCTCGGCGGCCTCACATTTGACGCAAGCAGCGCCGACGAAGCGGCGGGGGCCAACGGCAGCATCCAGTTCGGTCGTCATGGCTGGACGATCTGGGCCGGCGGCGGTTCACGGCGCAGCGGTGACTACGAGTCGCCCGAGGCCACCATTGAGAACTCGGCCAGCAGGCTCCAGTCAGGTCGCGCGGGTTTTGGATACGTCGGCAACCGGGCCTTCTTCAGTGCGGGCTTC
>JBKJTD010000064.1:0-7496 GCA_046590915.1 Vicinamibacterales bacterium | reverse complement strand
AATGTTTGTCGGCGTCGGTGCGGCGCGTGTCCGCGACATGTTCGAGCAGGCGAAGAAGAGCGCGCCGTGCATCGTGTTCATCGACGAAATCGACGCGGTCGGCCGCCAGCGCGGCGCGGGCCTCGGCGGCGGCAACGACGAGCGCGAGCAGACGCTTAACCAGTTGCTGGTCGAGATGGACGGATTCGAGCCCAACGTCGGCGTCATCGTGATCGCCGCGACAAACCGGCCCGATGTCCTCGACCCTGCGCAGCTGCGCCCGGGACGATTCGACCGTCGCATCGTCGTCAACCGCCCCGACCTCAAGGGCCGCGAAGGCATCCTCCTGGTGCACACCAAGAAGATCCCGCTGGCTGACGATGTGAACATCAGCGTGATTGCGCGCGGCACCTCGGGCTTCTGCGGTGCAGACCTGGCCAATCTGGTGAACGAAGCGGCGCTTAATGCGGCGCGCTACAACCAGAAGGTCGTGCGCATGGCCGACTTCGAGCACGCCAAGGACAAGGTCCTGATGGGTTCCGAGCGCCGGTCGATGGTCATCACCGAGGCGGAAAAACGCGTCACCGCGATCCACGAAGCCGGTCACGCGCTGCTCGCGGTGATGCTGCCGAATGCCGATCCCATCCACAAGGTCACGATCGTGCCGCGCGGCATGGCGCTGGGGTTGACGATGCAGTTGCCGACTGAGGAGAAGCACAACTACTCGCGCGACTATCTGATGGACCAGTTGGCGATTCTGCTCGGCGGCCGTATTGCCGAGGAGATCACCAGCGGCGCGTTGACCACGGGCGCCGGTAACGATCTCGAACGTGTCACGGAACTCTCGCGCCGCATGGTGTGTGAGTGGGGCATGAGCGACGAGATGGGTCCGCTGACGTTCGGCAAACGCGATGAGCAGGTATTTCTCGGCCGCGAAATTTCCAAGTCGCAGGACTACAGCCAGGAGACGGCCGTCCGCATTGACTCGGAGGTCAAACGTTTCGTGCTCACCAACTACGATCGCGCGCGCACCGTGCTCACCGAGCACAAGGCGATTCTGCTGAAGATCGCCGATGAGCTGTTGCTTCGGGAAGTACTGGACGCCGAGCAGGTCCGCAAGATCGTCGCCGGTGAACCGCTCGAAGAGCTGCCGACGCCGCCCAAGGTGGGTGGGGTGCCGCGCGACGAGGCGACTGACCGCCCGACGCTGGTGACGCCGATGCCGAACCCTGCGACGCAGGCCTGAGGTGATCCGGCGGACGTTCCGGATCCCGCTGCCGTCGGGTCTGGTCCTGACGCTTGGCGAGCGTACGCTCGTCATGGCGATCGTCAACGTGACCCCTGATTCGTTCTCCGACGGCGGGCAACGCTTCCATCCAGACCGGGCCATTGCTGACGCCATGCAGATGGTGCAGGAAGGCGCGGACATGCTCGACATTGGTGGGGAGTCCACACGCCCTGGTGCCGAGCCTCTTGCCGCCGAAGACGAGTGGGCACGCGTCGGACCCGTGCTTGAAGGCCTGCGGGGGCGCGTCAACGTGCCCATCTCGATCGACACCTACAAGGCCGTCATCGCCGAACGCGCCATCGCGCTTGGCGCCACCATCGTCAACGACGTCACGGCGTTTGCGGCCGATCCGGACATCGCGTCCGTGGTGGCGCGTCACGGCGTCGCGGGCGTGTTGATGCACCACCGGGGACGGTCCGAGGCGATGTATGACCGGGCCGTGTATCGCGATGTGGTGCAGGAGGTGCGGGACGAGCTCGCTGCGCGCCTCGCGGTGGCTGAGGCGGCAGGTATACAGCGCGATCGGTTGATCATCGACCCCGGTTTGGGCTTCGCCAAGCGTGCGGCACAGTCGATGGAGGCCCTTGTGGGGCTGCCCTCGCTGGCGGTGCTCGGGGTGCCAATTCTCTCGGGGCCCTCACGTAAATCTTTTCTGCAGTCCGCGATCGGCCCGCGCGACCCCGCCGACCGCGTGTGGGGCACCGCTGCCGCGGTGGCCGCCTCCATCTGGCTCGGCGCCCACATCGTTCGCGTCCACGACGTGAAGGCGATGGTTGATGTCGTGCGTGTCACCGACGCACTCGTGGCCCGCACTCAGCACTGAGCACTGAGCACGACATTTGATAGTCTAGCCAGGCGCATATGGACCAGATCACCGCCCTCCTGCAGCGGCCCCCGGTGAGCTGGTGGGATGTCATCGACATCCTGATCGTCTCCGTCCTGATTTACGAGGGCCTCAAACTCATTCGCGGGACGAGAGCGGCCCAGATGGCGCTGGGCTCGGCCGTGGTGCTGGTGCTGTTTTATGTGTCGCAGCGGTATCCGTTGCAGACCGTCAACTGGGTGATCCGCAACGTTTTTGTGTACGTCGGGTTTGCGGCGATTGTCCTGTTCCAGTCCGACATCCGCCGCGCGTTGTCGCATCTGGGGCGCGCGCCGTTCTTCCGGTACCTGGCCGGCACCAAAGAGTTCGATGAAACACTTGAAGAGGTGCTGACCGCTGCCGGTCTTCTGGCCAAGGGGCGGGTCGGTGCGCTGATTGTGCTTGAGCGCGAGATAGGGTTGCGCAACTACGTCGAGAGCGGTATTCCCCTCGACGCTGCCGTCAGCTACGACCTGCTCACGACCATCTTTCATCCCGGTGCGCCGATGCACGACGGGGCGGTGATCATTCAGGAAAATCGTGTCGCCGCCGCCGCTTGTTTTCTTCCGCTCACTGTCAGCCCCACGTTTGACCGCGAGTTGGGCACGCGGCATCGCGCGGCCATCGGCGTGACGGAAGAATCGGATGCGATTGCTGTGGTGGTGTCCGAAGAGCGCGGCGAGATATCGGTCGCGGTCGATGGCCGTATTGAGCGTGGGCTGACGCCGGAACGCCTGCGCGCGCGCCTCCATGAACTGGTGTTGTACCGCCGCCCGGCTGCGGCGGCAGGAGCCTGAACCATGGCATGGCACCCGTTCAGGAACGTCTGGCTCAAGTTGGCGGCCACCGGTCTCGGTACGTTGTTGTGGATGACCGTTGGCAGCGACATGGTCGTGGAACGCAGCGTACGCGTGCCGTTGGTGTTTCGGGGTGTGCCGGCTGACCTGGAGATCGCGCCCGGCGCGCCCGATTCGGTTGAGGTGCACCTGCGTGGTCGCGCCAGTCAATTGACCGGGGATCAGGGTGACGTACTGGTGTCGATCGACCTGGTCGACTCACGGCCGGGATCGCGCGTGTTCCATCTGAGAACCAATCAGGTTACGACGCCCTTTGGGGTCGAGGTGACGCAGGTGTTTCCCTCGACGGTCATGCTGACACTGGAGGCGACCAGCGAGCGGTCGGTGCCGGTCAAGGCGACGTTGGAAGGGGTGCCGGCTGAGGGTTTTGTCGTCAAGAGCGTACTGGTGGATCCCGCCGGGGTGCTCGTGGTCGGTCCCACCAAACCGCTGGACGCCCTTGAATACGCCATCACCGAGAGCGTGCTGATCGACGGCGCGTCAGCGACGGTTTCGAAAATGGTCAGCATCGGTGTTGGCGATGCATCGCTTCGCCTGCGAGAGCCGCGCAGCGCGCGAGTGACGGTCGTCATCGTCAAACAGGAGCCGGGGGAGATGCGCTGAGTGGCCGAGAAGTTGTTTGGAACGGATGGCATTCGTGGTGTCGCCGGCGCACGGCCGCTTGATCCGCCAACGGTGGCCCGGGTGGGTGCGGCGATCGTTCGAGCGCTGAAGCTCGATCGTCCCGCGCGGCTGCTGGTCGGACGTGACACCCGTGAATCGGGTGAGTGGATCGAACGGGAGTTGGCCAGAGGTGCGGCCTCTCAGGGCGCCGTGACATCATCTGCCGGCGTGATGCCCACGCCGGGCATTGCGTATCTCACCAGAACGCGCGATGTGGACCTTGGCGTCGTGATTTCCGCGTCACACAACCCGTTTGCCGACAACGGCATCAAGGTGTTTTCGGGACGTGGGGAGAAGTTTGGCGAGGCTACGGAACGTGAGGTCGAAGCGATCGTCGCCGACACGACGTGGAGTGTGCCGTCCGGATCCGAAGCCCATGCCGTGGCCGAAGATCTCATCGAGGACTATCTCATTCACACCCGGAAGTTGCTGCCGGACCCGCGAGGCCTGACTGGCGCGTGCATCGCGATCGACATGGCCAACGGCGCCACGACCTCCACCGCTCGTCGTCTCTTTGAAGGCCTCGGGTTTTCACTCGTGACGCTCGGAGATGTGCCCGACGGTCGCAACATCAACGAAAAATGCGGGTCGACACATCCCGCCGGACTGGCGGCGGCGGTCGTGACGCATGGCTGCCGGATGGGTGTGGCGTTTGACGGCGATGGCGACCGCGCCATTCTGGTGGACGCGCGCGGGCAGGTGATCGACGGCGATGCGTTGCTGCTCATGTTGGGGCTGCATTATCAACGCCAGCAGCGATTGACCGGCGACACGGTGGTCGCGACCGTGATGAGCAACATCGGACTCGAAATCGCGCTGCGCGATCGGGGCATCGCGCTCGTGCGTACACCTGTGGGCGACAAATACGTGAGTGAATCCATGGTGCGCGACGGATTTGTCGTGGGGGGTGAACAATCCGGCCACGTCATTCTTGCCGAACACCTGTTTACCGGCGACGGCATGGCGACCGCACTGGCCGTC
This sequence comes from Vicinamibacterales bacterium, assembly GCA_046590915.1. GTDB lineage: Bacteria > Acidobacteriota > Vicinamibacteria > Vicinamibacterales > SCN-69-37 > SYFT01. The sequence goes on along the minus strand of JBKJTD010000064.1, from coordinate 2,866 downwards.
ATGCGCGTGATGGCCGAGACCGGTCGCGAGTTGTCGGACCTCGCATCTGATTTGAGGACATTTCCGCAGACGCTGGTGAATGTGCGCGTGAAGGAGAAGGTCGACGTCTCGACTGTCCCTGAAGTGGCCGAAGCCATGCAGCGTGTTGAGAAGGCGCTTGATGGCCGCGGCCGGTTGCTCGTGAGGTATTCCGGCACCGAACCCCTCCTGCGCATCATGATCGAAGGGGAAAATCAGGCGACCGTCCAGGCCTGGGCCGAAGAAGTCGCGGACGCCGTGAGAAACACGATCGCATGATTGCACTCAGTGTGAACGTCAACAAGGTGGCGACGCTGCGCAATGCGCGCGGCGGCACGGTGCCCAGCGTGCTGGAGGCCGTCGACGTGTGCCTGAATGCCGGAGTGCGCGGCATCACTGTGCACCCTCGGGCGGATGAGCGGCACATCACTCGCGCGGATGTCTCGGCGCTGGCCGCGCGGCTCGCGTCGGTGCGCGATCACGTCGAGTTCAATATCGAAGGTGACCCGCGCGCAGATTTTGTGGAGCTGGTGGTGGCGGCGCGCCCCGCGCAGTGCACGCTCGTGCCCGTGCAGCCGGGCGAAGTCACGAGCCAGGCCGGCTGGTCCGCCGGTACGTCGCCGGAACGGCTCACCGCCGTTATTGCCCGATTGCATGCGGAAGGGATCCGCGTCAGTGTGTTCGTCGACCCCGCCGAAGCGCCGGTGCGCTGGGCAAAACGCCTCGGTGCCGATCGCGTGGAGTTGTATACCGAGCCGTTCGCCAAGGCCTTTGCGGGCAGTCCCGCGTCCGGTCGTGAGAGTTTTCAGATGTATGCCGCTGCCGCCGAACTGGCTCACATGCTCGGCATGGGCGTGAATGCCGGCCACGATCTGGATCTCGACAACCTCGTCCTGTTCCGGGAATTGCCGTACCTGGACGAGGTGTCGATTGGCCACGCGCTCATCAGTCACGCCCTCTATGTCGGGCTGGACCGGTCGGTGCGTGACTACATCGCAGTGTTAGAATCCAAGGTGTGAATCGAGAAGCGTTTGTCTATGCCGCGTCGGGCGTGTTTTTTGGCCTCGTGATCGGCTGGATTCTCGGCACGCAACAGGCCCCCGCGGCCGCCCTCGCGGCTGCGCCCGCGCCTGCAGCACAGGCGGCAGCTCAGCTTCCCGCCGACCCGCCCGCACCGGTGCTCGACGTGCAGCGCGCGTCCGCGCTCGAGCGCCAGGCCAACAGCGAACCGGCCAACGCAGCGGTTCGCGTTGACCTTGGCAATTTGTATTTCGATGCGGCGCGGTACGACATCGCGGTCTCCTGGTATGAGTCGGCACTCAAACTCGAACCGAAGAATGTCAACGCGAGCACTGATCTCGGGGTGAGTTATTACCTGAGCAATCAGGCTGACCGCGCACTCCAGCAGCTGGAGTATTCACTCGCAATCGATTCCGTTCACGCAAAAACGCTCTATAACCAAGGCATTGTGCGAGCCTTCGGCAAACAGGATCTCGACGGTGCGGCCACGTCGTGGGAGCGATTGATTGAAGTCGCGCCTCAGTCACCTGAGGCCGAACGGGCAAAAACCGGTTTGGCCAGTTTGCGCGCCAATCATGCAGCCACTCCACCTGCCGGCGGCCGGGGCGGCGGACTCGAGTTCTAAGCCATGGCGTTCGGCTGGATTCTCCGCATCATCGCGATCCTGCTGGTCATCAGACTGGTGATGAAGTTTGTCGGCGGGATCAGGCGAGGCCTTGCGGGTGAACCAGCGGCCGGCCGCGGACCTGCGCCGCAGCCACGCGTAGGCGGTCGCCTGGTACGTGATCCCCAGTGCGGCACCCACATTCCTGAGACAGGAGCGCTGCGTCTTGGCACCGGTGATAACACCGTGTACTTCTGCTCGGCAACCTGTCGTGAGCGTTGGACCGCCGCACACCCTGCGTAGCCGGATGATTCACCGATGATTGATCAGGCGCAGCTGCGGCTCGATATCGTCGAGGTCGGTCGGCGGTTGTGGACGCGTGGATTTGTTGCGTCCAATGACGGGAATATCAGCGTGCGCCTTCCCGGCGATCGATTGCTGGTGACGCCCGCCAGCGTCTCAAAGGGGTTCATGAGCCCCGAGATGATGGTCGTGACCGACATGGAGGGGCGCTTGATCGAAGGCGCGCCCGGCCGCAAGGCGTCATCCGAGATCCTCATGCACCTGGTGGCCTATCGCCATCGCCCTGACGTGCACGCGGTGGTGCATGCACACCCGCCGCTGTCGACGGGTTTTGCGGTCGCCGGCATTCCACTCGACCGCGCAGTCCTGGCTGAGGTAGTCACCACGCTTGGCGCCATCCCAATCGCGGACTACGGCACCCCCTCCACGCCTGAACTGCCGGCGTCGGTTGAGCCGTACGTCAAGACGCACGACGCGATGCTGTTGGCCAATCACGGCGCGCTGACGCTGGGCACGGACCTGTTTGCCGCCTATTACAAGATGGAGACGATCGAGCACTTTGCGCGCATCAGTCTCGTGGCGCGAATGCTGGGGCGGGAGAACACCCTCTCGCGCGAGGAAGTGGGCCGGTTGCAGCAGCTCCGCGACCGGTACGGCATCGCGTCGCCGGCGCCCGTGTGCGTCGAGACACAGTCGGCCCAGAACCCGGATTGCCAGACCGTCGTGGTCGACGGCAATGTCTCGGTAGGTAACGGCGGTGAGATTCAGTTAACATACGGCGAGCTGACGAGCCTGGTTGATGAGGCGGTACGTCAGCTGGCGAGCACCCGGGCCCACAGCCGCGGGTGATTCTGGAGGGTTCATGGGCGAAGCGCTGGGAATGGTCGAGACAAAGGGCTTGGTCGCGATGATCGAGGCGGC